>CAKSEI010000199.1 GCA_934446285.1 uncultured Eubacteriales bacterium
CCCATACGCAGCGTCTTTGAGCTTACGTCATTGATATAAAGAAAAAACACCGACGGGTTTGTTTGTAACCCGTCGGCGGATTTTATTTTTCTTCTTTTTTACTGATTTCTCCCGAGTTTTCCCTGCCTACATAGTCTAGGGTATCGGAAGACATGCCTTTTTTTTCAAGGCGGATTTCCACCGTGTCCTTGAAGAGCTTATAGATTATCGAGAAGAGCGGGACGGCGATTATCATGCCGACAATGCCGAAAAGCCCGCCGAAAACGAGTATCGATACCACAATCCAGAGTGAGCCGATGCCCGTCGTCTCGCCTATAATCTTCGGTCCTATGATATTTCCGTCGAGCTGCTGTATGACGAAAATTATGGCAATGGTCCACAGCGACTTTATCGGGTCGTCTATAAAGACAAAGAATACGCTCGGCACAGCCCCGATAAAAGGTCCGAAAAACGGAATTATATTCGTAACACCCACGATAACGGCGATAAGCGGCGTATACGGTATTTTGAATATACTCATAACGATAAACGTGAGTATGCCGATTATGATTGAATCGACGATCTTTCCGACAAGAAACTGACCGAAGGTACGGTCGACGTAGTAGGCAAATTCCTGCAGCTTATTTACCTTGCCTGCCGGAGCAAAGGCAAAGACAGATTTTTCGAGCTGAGCGCAGAGTATATCCTTTCCCGCGAGCAGATACACGGATATGATAAGCCCGATGAGCCAGTTCTTAACACCGGCAAAAAGCCCGCCGAGAAAAGTGAGAACATACGGCATTATCGCGGTGAAAGCTCCGTATGAGCCGGTGAAGAGCTTCTGCACCGCGTCGGTAATCCCGCCAACGCCGTCGCGCTCAAAGAGCCTCTTGAACAGATCGGCGGCAAAGTCCGACTCGCCGATTAACGTGCTGACCCACACCGAGGCATCGTCTACATAGCCCTTGAGCTGAGCGACGAGCGAATTATAGCTTTTGATTATCTGCGGCACGGCAAGCACCATGAAGAGCGTTACAAAGCCGAGTACCGCGATATATGCGACTGTAAGAGAGAGCGCGGTGCGCAGCTTCCTTTTATTTTTCTTCGCACCTATACGGAAGAATACGTTTTTATAAAGCTTTCTGTATATCGGATTTATCAGATATGCGATGACAAGTCCGTATATGACGGGGCTGAGAATATCTACAATTCCGCCGAAAAACGCTCCGATATGCGAGATATTTACAAAAGCAAATACAAGCAGCACAGCGAACGCCACCACAAGACAGGCGTAAGCGGCGATAGTATTATTTTTTCTGTTAAAATCAAATTTCACAGATTTTTCCTCCGCAGTTGTTATACTTTATATTTTACTATGAAAAAGTCTATTAGTCAATCGTCTTGTTAAAAAAAGGATAATGTGTTATAATTATGTGCGGAAAACCTTTCGGGTATTTACCCGAGCTTTTAACCGAGAAAATGTACGGGGTACGGTAAATGGGACTTATAAGCGAAACCTTAAACTCACTTGCAAATAAAAAAGACCCCCGGAAATGCTTTGTCTCCGCCGTTATCCTCGCGGGCGGCAGCGGAGAGAGAATGCACAGTCCCGTGACAAAACAGATGCTCGACCTCGGCGGCGTGCCCGTTATCGTGAGGACCCTTCTCGCCTTTGAGAAAAGCGAGTTTATAAAGGAAATAATAGTCAGCGCACGCGAGAATGAAATGATATACTACAAGCGCTTCGCCGACGGCTATTCGCTTGGTAAACTGCGCGCGGTCGTAAAGGGCGGGGCGACACGCCAGGATTCGGTGACAAACGCCCTGAGAAAAATCAGCCCCGAGAGCGAATATATAGCAATTCACGACGGAGCACGTCCTCTCGTCACCGAAAAGAATATTGAGGACGTCGTGCGCGCGGCGGTAAAATACGGATGCGCCTGTGCGGGCTGCCGTGCAAAGGACACGGTAAAAACGGTAGGTGTCTCGGGTTTTAAAAGCCGAGCTTTACCGTGCCGCATCATTTTATGCCGCACGCGACGGATTTGTCGGCACGGATGACAGCTCTCTTACCGAGCGCATCGGCTTTTACCCCAAGATGGTCGACTGCGGTTACGAGAACATAAAAATTACAACGCCCGAGGATCTTACCTTTGCGCGGATAATAATTGAAAAGAGGCAAAGGCAATGATACGTATAGGACACGGTTACGACGTACACAGACTCACGGAGGGCAGACGTCTGATTTTAGGCGGGGTTGAAATTCCGTTTCGCTTAGGGCTTCTCGGTCATTCGGACGCAGATGTGCTTGCGCACGCTGTTGCGGATGCGGTTTTAGGTGCTCTCGCGGCAGGTGACATCGGGCATCTCTTCCCGGACAGCGACCCCGCGTATGAGGGAGCGGACAGTATAGTCCTCTGCTCGCACGTCGCTTCTCTTATGCGTGAGCGCGGGTATGAGATATGCAATATAGACGCAACCCTCATAGCGCAGGAGCCGAAGATAGCCCCGTACACGGACGCCATGCGCTCAAATCTCGCGCGGGCTTTCGGCTGCTCGCAGGACAGGGTGAGCGTAAAGGCAACGACAGAGGAACGTCTCGGTTTTACCGGCTCTCTTGAGGGCATAAGCGCTCATGCAGTATGCCTGCTGCAAAAAGCCGTCGGCTGAGCCGACGGCAAAAGACGGTGTCTGACGGATAAATTCTCCACACTTCCGTAAAGCATAAACATCCCCTCCGCCCGAGCGCCGCCGTATAGTCTATACCATTCTATGTCC
>CAKSEI010000200.1 GCA_934446285.1 uncultured Eubacteriales bacterium
GCCTACGGGCGACTACATCGGTTTCATCAAGAATGAAGCAAGATATGCGCGCCTCGCACAGGCTAACCCCGAGAGAGCGGAGAAGCTCTTCAACCTTGCCAAGACAAAGGCAAAGGAGAAGTATCAACACATCCTCGACCTCGGCGAGCTGTACGGCAAGGAGAAGCTCTGATAGCTTAACAAAACAAATTCGAGAGGATTTCGGATGTTCCGAAATCCTCTTTTTATCTGCAGGCGTCTTTTTTTAAAAGAGTGCGCCTGTTTTTTATAAAAAAGATTGTATGCGGACTTTTTTTCTGATATAATATAAGAAAACATTTTTCCGTCCGCACGGGCGAACAAAAGGTGACAAATGAGCATAGTTTATCAGAACGAAAATACGGGGATAATAAAGGAGTTTACCGCGGGCGGCATACGCGTGCCTTTCGGAGACAATCTCGGCCCCGCTTTTTATATTAAAAATCTGCGCGAGCAGCGCATGATCTCATTGGAGAAAAACAGTGACGGCTACCGTGCGGATATCGACGGGGTAAGATACGCGCTCACGTATGATTTTGACGGCAGCTCGCTTACCGTTAACGCCTCCGTAGAGAACACGGGCAAGAGCGATTTCGCTCCCGAGGCGCTCGGGCTTAAACTCGGAGTTGATACATATATGATAGAGTACCCACAGTGGAACGATGTCTTTTTTCCGACGATGCTGCGCTGCGAAAAGACTCACTTCTGGGGCTATATGATGTCGCCCACGGGGAATGCGGTCGTTCTCTCCTGCCCGTCGCCCGTCGCAGCATGGGAGCTTGACTACAATATGTTCGGCGACGAGGACACAGCCGATTTCGGACACAGAATATATACGGCAAATCTCCTGCTGCTCTGCAGAGGACCTCTGCCGTCAAGGCATCCCGAGGGCTTTGACGTCCTGCGCGCGGGGCAGAGGCTTGAATGGAGCATTTCTCTCACTCCCGAAAAGGGAACGGAGGGCATTTCCCACCTGCTCCGCGATAAATTCGGCATACCTACCGTAGCCATTGATAAATACACCTTTGAGAAAGGCGAGCACGCCCGTATTTGCCCCACCTGTTCGGAAGAGTATACACTCACGACCGTCACGCCCTCGGGCAGAGTGCTTGATGGGGAGAATATCACGTGCGATGAGTACGGAGTTTATACCGTAACCCTTGAGAGCGGAGGCAGGCAGTGCGAGGCAAAATTCTACTGCCGTCACGACTACGCATGGTACTTGAAAAACGCACGCAAAAACGCCGTTACAAAGCCGCAGAAAGCGTCCACTCACACCGAGAGCTGGTACGGACACTTTTCGGCATTGCTCGCAAAAAAACATTTTCCCGATGAATATTACGATGCGGCAGCCAAAGCGAATTTCGACGAGATAATGCCGCTTATGTACGACTTTGAGAAAGGTAAGCCGATTGTTATCCCTCAGCGGGTGCAGAATACCGCTTGCCTTGTCGGGCTGCTCACCGATGCGTACGAGGCTGATCCCGTGCACGGGCGACGTTACCTTGATATGGCAAATAACATGGCTGCCGATCTAATGCGCAGACAGACTCCCGACGGTGCTTACCGCAAGAATAAGGAACACTATACCGCAGTTATTTATATAGCGAAAAGCATGCTTGAGCTTGCTCTCTGCGAAAAGGGGCTTGCGGAGAGTGACCCCGAGTTTGCTCAAAGATATGCGGTGCATTATGCCTCCGCAAAGGCGGCGGTAGACGACCTTTGCCGTCTTCGTGAGACGATAGGTACGGAGGGCGAGCATACCCTCGAGGACGGTATGATATCATGTTCGTGCCTGCAGCTCGGATTTTTCGCCCTGACGCTGCCCGAGAGTGAGCGTGCGCCCTATATCGAGGCTGCCGAGCATATGATATCGATACACGGCTGCCTTGAGCAGAATGTCATACCCGACTGCCGTATGCGCGGAGCGACGCTGCGCTTCTGGGAGGCGCAGTATGACGTCATGATACGCGGAAATATGCTCAACTCTCCTCACGGCTGGACATCGTGGAAAAATTATGCGACCTATTATCTCTATTTGCTTACCGGAAAGGAAGAGTACCTGCGCCGCACGATGGATACCGTCGGCACGTGTATGCAGATGATAGACGGCGACGGGGAATTGAGATGGGCTTTTGTTTGCGACCCGTATCTCAATCTTAAGGTCATGAAGCCCGATACGGATAAGCCCTGTCCCGACGGATACGAGAGTGCGAAGATACTTGATACTCCCTCATACAGACCGAAATACGAGCGCACGGTTTTCGGCGAGACGTATGTAAATATGGTTTCCGGGTGGTATCGCGCCTGCCCCGACGGGAAAATGATGGGCGGTTATCCCTCCTGCCCGCTTATCCTGGAGGACGGATTTATATGGGTAGACAATCAGGGCGGCTGCTGCGACAATGACGTGCACGAGCACTTTAAGTGCATGGAGGAGACGGTTTTCGGCAAAGCATTTGTGCTTGTGCGCGACGACCTCAGTTTGCTTACGTATAACTGCACAGCCGAGCTTAAGGACGGCAAGCTGAGGGTCGGTCCTACGGAAAAATGCAATATTCTTAATGTGAATACACGCGTGCCGCTTGAGGTTACATGGTCGGGAAAGGAGTTTTCCGTTCCGCGCGGCATGACGGTAACGGAGGCGTAAAAATGGAAAAGATAAGACTGATTGCGGCGGGCTTAGGCTCTCGCTTCGGAGTGTATGCCGACTATATTTTAAGG
>CAKSEI010000201.1 GCA_934446285.1 uncultured Eubacteriales bacterium
GCTTTGCATTGGCCTTCTTGGTGTTTGATGAAACCGGCAGTACGCTGGCGTCCGCACTGATCGTAGCGATCCAGCTTCTGCCGTACCTTTTGCTCCCTGTTTTGATTGCACCGTTCATGGACAGGCTTCCCCGTAAATCTTTTTTGGTGGCGGGCGATGCTGCCAATGCAATTTTACTCGCCGGAATGGGTATGTGGCTGCTGTTTTTTGATTTTTCCTATGTGGGTTATCTGGCAGTTTCTTTGCTGTTGGCTTGCCTTGGTGCAGCAGACGAATTGGCGTTCACAAGTATTTATCCGGAACTGATTCCGGAAGGCGCCGAGCAAAAAGGATATGCGGTGTCCTCTATGCTTTATCCGGTTCTGAAGGTCATCATGACGCCATTGGCTGCGATCCTGCTTGATACGCTCGGCGTTGCGTGGATCCTGATTGCGCAAAGCGGTCTCTCACTGGCGGCGGCTGTCACGGAGAGCTTTATCCGTCTGGACGAAACCGAGCGGAAGCACCGTGCACCATATTCTCTCAGGGCGTGGGTCGATGACATACGGGAAGCGGTGCAGTATTTGAAAAAAGAGCGCGGTCTGTGCAGTATCTACGTATATATGGCTGTAACCAACGGTGTGGCCGGCGGCTTTTCCCCTGTTTTGGTAGCATTTTTCCGCACGTTCCCGGGATTCACCGCTGCCATGTATTCCGCATTTTCCGTAGTGGAATTCGCCGGACGGTCAGTCGGCAGTGCATTGCAATACAGAATCAGCATTCCCGGGAAAAAAAGATACGGCTTTACGTTTTTTGTCTATCAGTTTTATGAAGCCATGGATATGTGTCTGCTCTGGCTGCCTTATCCGCTTATGCTGGTCAACCGCGGGATATGCGGATTTCTCGGCAGTAACAGTGCAATTATGCGGAATGCCGCCGTGCAACGCTATATTCCGGAAAAGCTGCGATCACGCGTCAATGCATTCAACGAAGTGCTGTTAACCGCCGGTACGAGCGTTTTCTCTTTCCTGATGGGCTTTCTCGGAGAGGTGATTGACTACCGACTGTGTGTCACGATAGGCGGCGCTGTCGCCATGCTCGCCTGCTGGCTTCTGATCTGGGGCATGCGTGCCGATGTGCGGAAGATATATGAAGTAAGCGATTGTGATAAAGAATAATAACGAACAGAAAGGGGTGACACCGCAATATCAAAAAGAATAAAGCACCTGCTGATTGCTGCGGCTGTGGGCTTGACCCTTGCCTTTGTGTTCAAAAAAGCGGAAAAAACAAATCGGTTTATTCCGGCAGAGGCTTCCTGCGCTATCCGTGAGAAGCTTGACAACAACGGGGTGGCCGGCACCGCTGCGGTGGGCGGAGAAAAGGAGGATATAAGGGTGGAGAGTACCGGCAATGTCAAGGAATTTATTCGTCTGAGACTGGTTTCGTATTATGTCGATTCAAACGGCGACATTGCAGGGACGGCCGCTTCTCAATACCCGAATCTGACACTTAAAAACGGTTGGATCGCCGGAGCAAGCCACACTTACTATTTCCCCTGTTCGGTAGAGCCCGGAGAAGCAACCGAAATACTGTGCGAACCTTTTGCCCTCAGGCAGACACAGCTTGAAAACGGCAACACGGTGTATCAGGTAATTGAGGTTATTGCCGAGGCTGTTCCGACAGAACCGATATCCGCTGTGCGGAAAGCCCGGAGCATAAGGGTTATAAATAATACGTTCACGCAGGCTCCGTGTAAAAAACCTCCTGTTCGGCAGATCTTGCCCGACAGGAGGTTTTTCTTATGTGTCTGCGGCGCAAAGGAGTAAAAAGATAAAGAGGCAATTTAGAAAACCGCACGGTTTTGCTTTACATGCCTATTGACTTTATACCGGTTTTCGCCTATAATATTATTAGGAACTTATCCTAATAGCGAAGAATGCGGGCAGCTCTTATGAATGACAGAAACAAGTACAGTTTCTTTGTTTCTGCCGCAAAAAACAGGGTTTTTAACAGATTACCGTACTTTTTTGAAAACTGCGGAAAAATTGAAGGCTCACGCAAGCTGCCGATTTATTTTAAAAAATATGCCCTATTGTTTATTTCAATGAGAACAGCGGCTGATGTTCAGCCTGCAACAGTTGCGGCTCATCCCGTGTCGGACAGGCATGGCGAGCCGCAAATTACGGAGATGAAAACCGATGATTATACGAAGAGAAACAAAACAGCGGCAAAAGGTTTTACAGGCAGTACAGTCAAGGACAGATCACCCGACGGCTGATCAGATATTCAATGAAGTTCATAAGCAGGATCCTAAAATCAGCCACGGAACAGTATACCGTAATCTGAACCATCTTTGTGAGGACGGTCTGATCTGCCATGTGCGAGTGCCGGGAGCGGACCGTTACGACCTGCGCACCGATCTTCACTATCATATGTTCTGCGTCAAGTGTAAAAAAGTCAGCGATGCGCCGCATCAGTACAAACCGTATTTGGATGAAGAGATTGCCGAACAGTCAGGCTATAAGATTATTCGGCATCGTCTGATTTTTGAGGGAGTGTGTCCGGAATGTCAAGGTAAAGAGATTCGTCCCCTTCCGGATCCGGTATTCGTTCGTTATCCTGTTCGATCGACACCTCAGATACCGACGCCTGCCTTTGCCGAAGTGAAAAAACCAAACAGGAGAAAATGATTATGCAGACAAGGCGGCTGCTGTTTCCGCATTGTCCAATGTAAAGG
>CAKSEI010000202.1 GCA_934446285.1 uncultured Eubacteriales bacterium
GTTCTTTAACTGAACCGGGGACAGCTCGTCGTCGGCAACGATAAGCTCTATGCCGTTATCCTGACACAGTCTTTTTAACTCTGCGCACTTGCCGTCGCCGAGATATGAGCGCACGTCCGGCTTTTCCCTGCGCTGTGCAAGTGTAAATATTCCCCGAGCGCCCGCCGTCTGCAAAAGACCGCTCAACTCGTCAAAAGATTTATCAAGTTCAGTCTCGTCTGTTTTCTCATCGAGAACCGCTATCATTACGGCTTTTATTTCTTCGGTATTTATTTCTCTGTTTTCCATAATTCCTCCTGTCTCAAGCCGCAAACCGAAAAAACAAGGGCAAGTTGTTTAAACTTGCCCTGTACTTCGGAATTCTTATTTCTTTGCGGCTTTTGCTGCTTCGAGACGCTTCTTGAACTTATCAACGCGTCCGCCCGCATCAACGAATTTCTGCTTGCCGGTAAAGAACGGATGGCACTTCGCGCATATCTCAACACGGAGATCGCCCTTTGCGGAACGGGTCTTAACCTGATTACCGCACGCGCATGTTATCGTGCACTCCTTATATTCCGGATGTATTCCCTGCTTCATTTTGCACCTCCAAATTTCTTACGAACGCAACTCTTATATGCGTTCCTTAACCTTGGCACTCTTACCTACTCTTTCGCGCAGATAGTAGAGCTTAGCGCGGCGTACCTTACCGCTGCGGATGATGTCTACCTTTACTACGTTGGGAGAATGTACCGGGAAAGTCTTCTCGACACCGACGCCGTAGGAAACTCTGCGTACTGTGAACGTCTCGGAAATTCCGCCGCCGTTCTTTGCAATAATTGTTCCCTCAAACATCTGAATTCTTTCTCTGCTACCCTCTTTTATTCTGTTGTGAACACGGATCGTGTCACCGACATTGAGCGTGGGTACTTCGCTCTTGAGCTGCTCGCTTGTAAAAGCCTTTATCAAATCCATCTTTAAGGCCTCCGTTTCTTATCCGGGCATTCGTGCGGAGCTTGCAGAGGACTGCCCTTATATTTGTGTCTTGCACATACCATTGTATTTTACCACACAAAGGGAAAATATGCAATAGCTTTTGAAAAATTAATTTATTATCTGCGGAATAAAATTAAGATAATCGGCTGAGACAATGTGAAAGGCAATATCCTCATACACTCGGACGGGCGGAATAATGTAGTTTCCGTGGATGTGTCCGTAGTAAACGCGCCTCACGCCGAATTCGTGCAGGAGGGATAAGGTATTCTCATTTTTATACGCTCCGAAAACGGGCGGAAAATGAAAGAACGCGATGATCTCTCTGCCGTATGCTGCCTTTTGCGCCTCTTCAAGGCTCATACGCAGCCTGATATTTTCCCGTGCCCAGACCTTTTCGTAGTCGGCGTTTCGCGGCATGTCGGCGGGATCAATATACCACCCGCGCGAGCCTGCGAGCACGAAGCCCTGCTCCGAGAGAGCATTATTCTGAATAAAATCGATATTATCATATCCTCTCTCGGCGAAAAACGTCTTCATCTTCGCAAGAGATGTCCAGAAATAATCGTGATTTCCTCTGAGAAAAATTTTCTTTCCCGGCAGCTGCGCGAGGAAAATAAGATCCTCCCCCGCTTCGTCAAGGTTCATGCCCCACGAAATATCGCCCGGCACGACTACGGTATCCGCGTCAGTGACAAGAGAGGTCCAGTTTTTGCGTATCTTTTCGGCATGTCCCTGCCACCTGCCGCCGAAAATGTCCATGGGCTTCTCGGCTGTAAGTGACAGATGTGTGTCGGAGAGTACGTAGAGCGCCATGCGCTTACTCCTCCGCGAATGCCTTAACCGCTTCTCTCATGTCGGAGGCGGATATGGTGCGGTTGAATCTGATATCGAGATTTTTAAGTGCCGCGAGAGGAGCGGGAACGGCAACTCCCGTCTTTTTCTCAAGTGCGTCGATTATGTCAAATTCGTCATCGAGCTTTTCTCCGCCGATGGCGTTATATACGCTGCCCGCAAATTTATATGCGGATGCGGTAGACACGACGAGAATTTTTTCATCGGGATTTTCGTGCGCATATTTCTTCGCGCAGTTGAGAGCGACCGCCGTGTGCGTATCGCACAGATATCCGTCGGCAAAAGCCTCGGCAATAGTCTTTGCAGTCTCCTCCTCTCCCGTGAATGCTCCGACGAAATCACGCTTTATCGCTTCCTTAACGTCGTCTGACACCTCATATCTGCCGTCTCGAGCAAGCCGGGCCATGTATTCAGCGGTCTTTTTCGTACCGGCAACCGTATATAAGAGCCTCTCAAGGTTAGATGAGATGAGTATATCCATACTCGGACTCATCGTTGTATAGAAGTCCCTGTTTCTGTCGTAAACACCCGTGTCTATAAAGTCGGTAAGGATGTTGTTTTTATTGGATGCGCATATAAAGTGCGATATGGGCAGCCCCATCTCGCGTGCAATATATGCTGCAAAAATATTGCCGAAATTGCCTGTCGGAACACATACTGCAATTTTATCTCCCTGCTTTATCTCTGACGAGTTTACCATGTCGCAGTACGCGGAAAAATAATATACAATCTGCGGCGCGAGTCTGCCCCAGTTTATGGAATTGGCACTTGAGAGAAACACTCCGCGCGCGTCAAGCTCTCCTGCAAGAGCTCTATCCGAGAA
>CAKSEI010000203.1 GCA_934446285.1 uncultured Eubacteriales bacterium
GGACGGTAAATTATGACTCCCTCGGTTTACGTTTTCTTATAAAACCGATGGGATTTAAGCATACAGGACTTTTTCCCGAGCAGGCTGTTAACTGGGAATGGGCTTACTCTCTCATTAAAAATGCAAAAAGACCGATTAAGGTTTTAAATCTCTTCGCCTACACGGGCGGGGCTACGGTCGCGTGCGCAAAGGCGGGAGCGTCCGTGTGCCATGTCGACGCCGCAAAAGGAATTGTTGCTCACGCTAAAGAGAACGCAGCACTGAGCGGGCTTTCCGATGCGCATATAAGATATATTGTCGATGACTGCAAAAAATTTGTACAGAGGGAAATACGGCGCGGTAATAAATACGACGCCGTAATAATGGACCCGCCTTCATACGGCAGAGGTCCCGGCGGCGAGGTATGGAAACTTGAAGAATGCATAGACGAGTTTGCAGAGCTTTCCTCGCGCATAATGTCGGACGAACCGCTCTTCTTTCTGCTCAATTCTTATACTACGGGGCTTTCGCCCTCGACTATGGGATATCTTCTTAATATCCATATGAAGAAAAAATTCGGCGGGAGCGTTGAGAGCGACGAGGTAGGCTTACCGGTGAGCGCAACAGGCTGCCCGCTGCCGTGCGGCTCTGCCGCCCGCTGGACGGGGAAAAGATAAATGATAACGGATAAACCTTTTATAAAGACAGAAAACCTCTCTTTTTCCTATCGCGGTGAAAATGAGGATAACGGGGTTCTTTATGATATAAATATTGAGATACCGCGAGGCTCTTTTATCGCGGTTCTCGGTCATAACGGCTCGGGAAAATCGACCCTTGCAAAGCTGCTCAACATGATACTGCGCCCGTCCTCGGGGAAAATATACATAGACGGAACGGATATAACCGACCCATCTCTTACCGAGGACGATATATACTCCGTGCGCTCGCGCATCGGCATGGTATTTCAAAATCCGGATAATCAGCTCGTAGCGACCGTAGTAGAGGAAGACATAGCATTCGGCCCCGAGAACCTCGGAATAGAGCCTGCCGAGATACGCCACAGAGTCGACTGTGCTCTTGAGAGCGTCGGAATGACCGAGTACGCTCATCACAGCCCGCATCAGCTCTCAGGCGGACAGAAGCAGCGCGTGGCAATAGCGGGAATAATCGCGATGCAACCCGAATGTATAATATTCGATGAGTCGACAGCGATGCTCGACCCGGTGGGCAGAGACGAGGTTATGCAGAGTATATGCGCGCTTAACAAAGAAAAGGGCATTACCGTCCTGCATATAACTCACAATATGAATGAGGCGGTCCTTGCCGACAGGGTGATAGTCCTCTCTGACGGCAGGATAGCCCTTGACGGAGCTCCGAGCGAGGTTTTTTCCCACGTAGAAGAGCTCACCGAAATGGGACTTGGCGTTCCGCAGGTTACTGAGCTTTTTTACACTCTTAAGAACGACGGATTATATTCGGGTGAGGTCGTGACAGATGAAACAGAGGGCGCAAAGAAACTTGCCGAGATGATAAACAATGGAAAAAAAGCTTGAGATAAAAAACGTAAATTATATATACAGTAAGGATACGCCCTTTGCCACGGCAGCCCTGAAGGATGTCAGCTGTACATTTTATTCGGGCCAGATAACGGGGCTTATCGGTCACACGGGCTCGGGAAAGAGCACTCTCGTGCAGATGCTCAACGGTCTTTTGCGCCCGTCCTCGGGCAAGGTTCTGCTCGATGGCATGGATATATGGGAAGAGCCGAAAGAGATAAGCCGCGTGAGATTCAGGGTCGGGCTTGTCTTTCAGTACCCCGAGTATCAGCTCTTTGAGGAGACGGTTTTTGCCGACATTGCGTTCGGACCGAAGAATATGGGGCTTGACGAAGAGAGCGTAAAAAAGCGGGTGCTCGATGCAGCGGCTATCGCGGGAGTCGAGAAGGAATGGTTTGATAAATCTCCTTTTGATCTCTCGGGCGGGCAGAAAAGGCGCGTTGCTATTGCGGGAGTGATGGCTATGGAGCCCGAGGTGCTTGTCCTTGATGAACCTGCAGCGGGACTTGACCCGGTAGGAAAAGAAAAGATTTTTCGTGCGGTAACAAATTACAGACATGAAAAAAATTCATCGGTAATAATCGTCAGTCACAGCATGGAGGACATGGCGAAATACGCAGACAGACTTATAGTTATGAACAATTCCTCCGTTGTGCTTGAGGACACACCCGATAGGGTGTTCACGCAGTCGCGTATGCTCTGTGAAATCGGACTTGATGTGCCGCAGATAACGAAAATGCTCCTTGAGCTGAAGAAGCTCGGTGTGCCGGTGCGGACAGATATCTTCACGGTTGACGCGGCAAGGGAAGAGTTAGAGAATCTGCTCGGAGGTGAGCGAAAATGTTAAAGGATATCACCCTCGGACAGTATTTTCCGGGAAATTCGATTATTCACCGTCTCGACCCGCGTGTCAAGCTTGTTTCTACATTCGTATTTATCGTATTTATTTTTCTCGCGAAAAGTATGCTTGCCTTTGCCTTTGTGCTTGGCGTGACCGCAGCTCTTGTGCCGCTATCGCGCATAAAGCCGAGAGTAATTGCAAAGAGCCTCAAGCCTCTTATGTTCGTCATAGTGTTCACCATGGCACTAAACCTTTTCTTTACACGCGGAGAG
>CAKSEI010000204.1 GCA_934446285.1 uncultured Eubacteriales bacterium
GATATAAATTTGAGGATTTTGACAGTATAAGAGTTATTCTCGACTATGATAAATCCGCAATATATCCGGATAAAATCGTTTCGTGGCCGATAACGGAATTTGAAAAAGTTTCCGAGACGGGAAATACAAAAGAACCCGTCGAGAGCGAGCCTACGGACATTGGGGCTACCGAGCCTGTGCAGGAGAAGGGGACGGGTGAGGACGCGCCGCTGCCGACCGCCGCACTTGTCGCGATTATCGGCACGGCTATGATAATATGCCTTATTATTGCACTCTGTGTTATTCTCCGCCGCAGCGGCAAGGAAAGCGGCAAGACGGAATAAAAAAGAAATAACGGACGAGGGTTGATAATCGTCCTTGACTGATAAAAAACATTCGGGGGTGATAAGACAGGAAAGAAAAACCGTTAAAAATAAAAACTACAGAAAGGAAACAAGATGAAAAAAATAATAAGCTGCCTTTTCGCGGTGATACTGTGTATCGGCTGCTTTGCGTCGACTGCGGCATTTGCCGATGAAGTGCGGCAAAGCCCGTCTGATTTTGCGAAGGACTTTGTAAGTGACTACATAGAGTACACTTACTTAGGCATTAGTCGCGATATCGGCAAGCGCTTCTCCGATATGATGAGCGGTGCGGACTTCGAGAGAATGGTTGCCGCAGCGAAAAAGGACGGGGAAATACTTGTTAAACACCAATCTGAATTTGAGTACAATCATAAGGATACAAATTACGAAAACCGTACAGCAGAGGAGATTGTGACTACGTTCCCTACGTTTATACGCGAATGGATGACCGTAGTCAGACAGTCGGAATTTGCAAGACACGAGAAGCTCTCGTTTGAGCTTGAAGCCGATAATGAAACAAACGGCACGGACGGACTTGTATATGTCAGCCTGCGGGGCGGTATCGGTTGGAATTATATCGGCGACGGCACGGACAGTGCCTCTGAGGTGTGGTACTATCTTACTCTCTTTGATAACGGCAGTGATTACTACGTATGCGATTTCAATGATATGCATCTTGGGGTAATCGAGGAGAGGTTTGAGAGTTTCAACGCGATAAAGTTAATCAGAAAAAGCGAAAGGATGGCACTATATCCTTATACGGACAAATCGTGGCCCGAGCTTGATTTTGAAAAAGTTTCCGAGACGGGAAATACAAAAGAGCCCGTCGAGAGTGAGCCGACGGACAGCGGGGCTACCGAGCCTGTGCAGGAGAAGGGGACGGGCGAGGACGCGCTGCTGCCGACCGCGGCACTTGTCACGATTATCGGTACGGCTGTGATAATATGCCTTATTATCGCACTCTGTGTTATTCTCCGCCGGCAGCGGCAAGGAAAACGGCAAGGCGAAATAAAAAAGAAGTAACGGACGAGGGTTGACAATCGTCCTTGACTGACAAAAAATATTCGGGGGTGATAAAACAAGGAAGAAAAACCGTTAAAAGTAAAATCTACAGAAAGGAAACAAGATGAAAAAAATAATAAGCTGCCTTTTCGCGGTGATACTGTGTATCGGTTGCTTTGCATCGACTGCGGCATTTGCCGATGAAGTGCGGCAAACCCCGTCTGATTTTGCCAAGGAAGTTGTAAACGACTATATAGAGTACGTTTGCCTCGGGATTCCTCATAATGTCGGTGAGCACTTCTCCGATATGATGAGCGGTGCGGACTTTGAGAAAATGGTTGCCGCAGCGAAAAAGGACGGTGACACGCTTATCAAGCATCAAACCGAAAAAAGCGACGGTCACACCGATTACACATACGAAAACCGCACTGCCGAAGAGGTGGTGACGACTTTTCCGGTTTTCATGCGTAAATGGATGTCTGTCGAGAGATACAAGCATTTCGGAGAGTATGAAAAATTCTCTTATAACATATGGGAACGCGACGAGGTGAAAGGCTCGGACGGGCTGATTTATGTTACCATCGAAGCTTCCCGGAGCTATAATTACACGGATGACAGCGATGATGGGGGCGCGGGCGGAAAAATCTGGTATTACATCCTGCTCTTTGACACGGGCAGCGAATACTACGTATGCGATATCGGTGATTCCCGGTATCTCGGGGACTTAAGGTTCAATACCGATGATATTGCGGCGGAAATCATTGCTCATGAGACAGACAAATCAAGCTCGGACATAGAGTGGCCTATACGCGGCAGGAGCAAAATCTCGCAGACGGACAGTGAAAACAATAACGTCGAGAGTGAGCCGACGGACAGCGGGGCTACCGAGCCTGTGCAGGAGAAGGGGACGGGCGAGGACGCGCTGCTGCCGACCGCGGCACTTGTCACGATTATCGGTACGGCTGTGATAATATGTCTTATTATCGCGCTCTTTGCGGTCCTTTCCCGCAGAGAAAAGAAATAAAAACAATCGTAACGACAGGCAAAGGAGAAAAATCATGAAAAAATTCACGGCAATGTTCTTAGCGACATTGACACTTGTTATGTGCTGCTTTACGCTGCCGCCGGTTCGCGCGGAAGAAACTGCCGCAGACAGAGGCAAGAAGTATGTAAAGGAATATATCGCACAACTCAATGACTTTATGTATTGCGGCGCGGACACGGACATAATGTCCGACGTGCTTACTCCCGTTTCGGGTGAGGTCTACGACAGAATGCTTGCAGCACTTGAGAAGGATGA
>CAKSEI010000205.1 GCA_934446285.1 uncultured Eubacteriales bacterium
GTGATAACCGATGAATTTGTAATAACCGATGTGGCGAAGTAATTGGCATAAAGAGCGAGCGTTATAACGGATGCCGTACCGTAAATGCATATAAAAGCGCTCATGCGTATTTTTTCTTTTGTCATCATGTCACCTGCCTTTCCACTCTATTATATAACATAAAGCGCAAAAAAGCAATATCACCCGACCGATGGTCGGGTGATGAAAACTTATCTATAGGTATTTACCTTTATCATCCCTTCGATAGTGCTTATCTTTGAGAGACTGTTCTCGCCCACGTCCTCCCCTACGTCGAGGATTGTGTAGGCGTAATCACCGCGGGACTTGTTTATCATATTCTCGATATTTATTCCCTCGCCCGATATCACGGCTGATATCTGCGCGAGAATACTCGGAATGTTCTTATGCATCATGCATATTCTCGTCTTTCCGCTGCGGGGCATGGAAGCAGACGGATAGTTGACGGAGTTTGTTATATTTCCGTTTTCGAGATAGTCTATCAACTCGTTTGCAGCCATGACGGCGCAGTTATCCTCCGACTCCTCGGTAGATGCGCCGAGGTGGGGTATGGTGATAATCCCGTTGACATTTATCGTCTCCTCGGTCGGGAAGTCGGTCACGTATGCACTCACCTTGCCGCTCTCTATAGCGCTCTTAAGCGCCGCGGCATCGACGAGATCCGCACGGGCGAGGTTGATTATCTTAACCCCGTCCTTCATCTTTGCGATAGACTCGGCATTTATCATACCCTTTGTCTCGGACGTCGCGGGTACGTGCAGCGTGATGTAGTCTGCGCACGCATATATGTCGTCAAAGGAATTTGCCTTTGACACGTGGCTGTCAATGCTCCATGCGGCGTTGACCGAGAGATACGGGTCGCATCCGACGACCTTCATACCGAGGACGGACGCGGCGTTCGCAACCATTCCTCCGATTGCGCCGAGACCTATAACCCCGAGCACCTTCCCCTTTATCTCGCAGCCTGCGAACTTGCTCTTGCCTTTTTCGACGCTTTTTGCAACGCCGTTTTCCGCACCGTCGAGGGTACGTGACCAATTCACGCCGTCGACTATCTTTCGTGAAGCGAGAAGCAGTGCGGCGAGAGTCAGCTCCTTTACTCCGTTTGCATTTGCTCCCGGAGTATTAAAAACGACTATACCCTTTTCCGCGCATCTGTCGAGCGGTATATTATTTACTCCCGCGCCGGCGCGTGCTATTGCCTTCAGATTGTCGCCGAACTCCATGTCGTGCATGGCGGTGCTGCGTACCATTATTGCGTCGGGATTTTTTACGTCGGCTGACACCTCCCAGTCCTTATCAAAAAGGTCCGTGCCTACCTGTGCGATTTTATTAAGCAGCTGTATTTTCATCTTATGCCTCGCTTATGCCTTGGGGTTTTTCGCAGCGAAATCTTTCATAAATTCAACGAGCTTTTCCACTCCCTCGATGGGCATTGCGTTGTATATAGACGCTCTCATGCCTCCGACGGAACGGTGTCCCTTGATATTTTTTATGCCTATTTCATCTGCCTCTTTTGCGAACTTCTTGTCAAGCTCGGGATCTCCCGTTACGAATGTCACATTCATCATCGAACGTGCATCCTTATCGGCTGCCGCTATGTAGTAGTCCTGAGAGTCGAGATAGTCGTAGAGTACGGCACACTTCTTCTCATTGTACTTCTTCATTTCGTCAAGCCCGCCCATCTCAAGTATCCACTCATATACGAGCTTAGCTATGTATATGCAGTAGCACGGGGGAGTATTGTACATCGAGTCGTTGTCCGCCATGAGCTTATAGTCGAGCATGGCGGGAGTCGTCGGACGCGCATTGCCGATAAGGTCCTCGCGGACGATAACGACCGTAAGTCCCGCGGGCGCCATATTCTTCTGTGCTCCCGCGTAGATAAGACCGAACTTAGTCACGTCGACTGGCTCGGATATAATGCAGGACGACATATCCGCGACGAGCGGCACATCTCCCGTGTCCGGTATGTAATTCCACTTTGTCCCGTATATGGTATTATTGAAGCATATATGCACATAATCGGCGTCAGGTGAGAAATCATCGCGCGTCAGACGCGGTATATACGTATTGTTTCTGTCCTCGCTCGATGCGACAAGCCGCACGTCGCCGTACTTCTGCGCCTCCTTGTATGCTTTCTTTGAGAACTGACCCGTGATAACGTAGTCAGCCTTGCCCGTTTTCATAAGGTTGAGCGGGACGGCTGCGAACTGCGTCGATGCGCCTCCCTGCAGGAAGAGAACCTTATAGTTATCGGGAATATTCATCAGTCGTCTGAGCGCAGCCTCTGCATCCTTGATTATTTTATCATAAACCGGAGATCGGTGGCTCATCTCCATTACCGACATTCCTGAATCCTGATAACAAATCAGTTCGGCTGCGGCCTTTTCAAGCACCGGCAGCGGCAGCATGGACGGACCCGCCGAAAAATTATAAACTCTTTTCATGTTTACCTCCGGAAGTTTATTGTTTACTTTAGTATTATAATACTTTAGCGCGCTGTAGTCAAGGCTTTTTGTGTTTTTTACACGCAGAAGCCGAAGTTGACCCCGGCATAGGGCCATGAGGCGGAGGTATAGCC
>CAKSEI010000206.1 GCA_934446285.1 uncultured Eubacteriales bacterium
GTGCAGAGCCGATGAGCTTACCGTTAAGCTCGGGAATAACAAGACCGATAGCCTTTGCAGCGCCGGTGGAGTTCGGAACTATGTTCTGAGCTGCTGCACGTGCACGGCGCAGGTCGCCCTTTCTGTGAGGGCCGTCGAGAACCATCTGGTCGCCGGTGTAAGCGTGAACCGTGGTCATGATACCGCTCTCAATAGGAGCATACTCGTTAAGAGTCTTTGCCATGGGAGCGAGGCAGTTGGTGGTGCAGGATGCAGCGGAGATTATCTTGTCCTCTTTGGTAAGAGTGTTCTCGTTAACGCTGTATACTATAGTAGGCAGATCGTTGCCCGCGGGAGCGGAGATAACAACCTTCTTCGCACCTGCGGTGATGTGAGCCATGCTCTTTTCCTTTGAGCAGTAGAATCCCGTGCACTCGAGAACGACATCTACGTCAAGCTCTCCCCAGGGGCAGTTTGCAGCGTCCTTCTCAGCGTATATCTTAAGGGTCTTGCCGTTTACCGTGATAGTGCCCGCCTCGTCATCTGCGCTTACTGTGTCCGCATACTTATAACGACCCTGAGCGGTATCATACTTGAGAAGATGAGCAAGCATCTTCGGGCTGGTAAGATCGTTTATTGCAACAACTTCGTAGCCCTCTGCGTCAAACATCTGACGGAAAGCAAGGCGGCCGATACGACCGAAGCCGTTGATAGCAACTTTTACTGACATTTTTTTGTCCTCCGTAAAAATATATTATTGATTTAACTTTGATATTCTATATTTTACCTCAAAGCTCTTATAAAAACAAGGCTTTTTGCGATTTTTTTTTAGTTTTGTTACATTTGCGGAGCGCGCCTGCTCTTTTTTCACACCGCATTTTCAAAAAAGAAGAAAAATGTGCCCCCGCCTCTTCCATTTTGCGGATTTGTATGGTAAAATAGCCTCATCCGAAAGGAGGCATCTGCCTATGAATATTGAAGAAAAAATAGAAGAGGTACTGTCGGAACTTACCCTTGAGGAAAAGGTCGGCTTCTGTCATTCCGCTTCAAAATTTACTGTCGCGGGCGTTCCTCGCCTCGGCATAGACGATATAAGCATGTCGGACGGACCTCACGGTGTGCGTGAGGAGATAGCACACGACTCGTGGGAGAGTGCCGGATGGGATAACGATTTCTGCACGTACCTGCCGCCCGAGACGGGGCTTGCCGCTACGTTTGAGCCGGAGCTTGCGGGAGAATTCGGCAAGGTGCTCGGCGAGGAGGCTCGTGCGAGGGGAAAGGATATAATTTTAGGCCCCGGTATAAATATAATCCGTCACCCGCTGTGCGGAAGAAACTTTGAATACATGAGCGAAGACCCGACACTCATCTCAAGGATGGTCGTGCCGCTCATACGCGGCATACAGTCGGCGGACACGAGCGCGTGCGTCAAGCACTTCGCTCTTAACAATCAGGAGCTCGACCGTCACGGCGTCAATACCGTCGTCAGCCGCAGAGCGCTGTACGAGATATATTTAAAGGGCTTCCGCGCCGCGGTAAAAGAGGGCGGTGCGTACACCGTCATGGCGGCGTACAACCGCTATCTCGGCCAGCACTGCTGTCACAATTCCTACCTGCTCATGGAGGTACTTAAGGGCAAATGGGACTTTGACGGCGCTGTTATCTCCGACTGGGCGGGGACATACGACACTGACGAGGCGATACGCAACGGGCTTGACATTGAGATGGGTACGTATGCCGACTACAAGGACTTTTATCTCGCCGACCCGTTCCTCGAGAGGGCAAAGAAATCTCCCGCCGTGCGTGCCGCTCTCGACGACAAGGTAAGGAGAATTCTGCGTACCGCGCTGCGCATAAAGAAAGGCAGTGCCGAGCGCAAGCCCGGAGCTTTCAACACTCCCGAGCATCAGAAGGTCACGTATGATATAGCCTCCGAGGCTATGGTACTCTTAAAGAATGACGGTGTTCTGCCCCTTAAGAGACCGGGAAAGCTGCTCGTCGTCGGCGACAACGCGACGGTGAAGCACGCTCACGGCGGTCAGTCGAGCGGAATTAAGGCATTATACGAGATAACACCGCTCGAGGGACTGCACGATCGTCTGCCCGACTGTGAAATAGAATATATACGCACCACCCGCTACGACTTCTCCCCGCTGCCCGTGCAGAGTCTCGAGATAGCGGACATGCACGCGGGCTGCCGTGCATTTAAAACGGAGGTTTTCGAGCAGGACGGCAGCGTCACCGTAACATATGAGGACGGTGTGCGCGGCATATGGGGCAAGCATGCAAGATACACCGCCGCCTTCATCAGCCCGGTGGACGGTGACGTTGTATTCCGCCTGACGGGCAAGGGCAGCGTCACGATAAACGGCGAGAAAGTCATTGACTGCGACGAAATAGGCAAATCTGAAACAAAGCTCGCAGAGGGTGACAGGCTTGAGATACTCATAGAGGGACACTATCTCTCGTTCGGCTGGTGCGTGGTAAGAGAAGTTCCGACGCTTGAAGAGCTTGCACGCAAGGCAGCGGAGGCTGACGCGGTAATATATTGCGGCGGACTTAACCACAGCTATGACTCCGAGGGCTTTGATCGCAGAGACATGAAG
>CAKSEI010000207.1 GCA_934446285.1 uncultured Eubacteriales bacterium
TATACGCCGCTTGAGGCAAAGCTGCTCGACCTTGCCTTGGTGCTGCACGCCGAGCACGGCGGCGGCAACAATTCCACATTTACCACGCATGTTGTGACCTCCTCCGGCACCGATACCTATTCCGTCGTTGCGGCGGCGCTCGGCTCGCTGAAGGGACCGCGTCACGGCGGCGCCAACATAAAGGTTGTGCGGATGTTTGAGGATATGAAAAAGAGCATTAATACTAAGGACGAGGACGCCGTTGCAGGCTATCTGACGGCTCTTTTAAACAGGGAGGCCTTCGACCGTGCGGGGCTTATATACGGTATCGGACATGCCGTTTACTCCGAGTCAGACCCCAGAGCGGGGCTTTTGATGGACTGTGCCGCATCTCTCGCCGCGGAAAAGGGGTATGAGGATGATTATGCACTTTATTCGCTGGTGGCGAGACTTGCTCCGGAGATCATAGCGAAGAAGCGGAAAATGTACAAGGGGGTCAGTGCCAATGTGGATTTCTATTCGGGACTTATTTATCGGATGTTGGATCTGCCGTGCGAACTGTATACGCCGATCTTTGCGATGGCGCGCATTTCCGGTTGGAGCGCCCACCGCCTTGAGGAGCTGCAGAATGCCGGGAAGATCATCCGCCCGGCTTATATCGGAGTGAAGCCTGTTCAGGAATATGTGCCGATTGAAAATCGGTGATAAGAGCAAAAATTACGCCCTCGGAAATCGGATATTACGGATTCCGAAGGCGTTTCTCTTGTTTTGGCTTAATGGGCTTTTTCCGCCGATTTGATTCTGAGGTACATATCCTGCATCTGTCGGTCGATTTCCGCTATCTTTCCGGCGCAGTCGAACATTTCTTCGTTAATGCCTTCCGGTAATTTGGTTTTGTCCATCTTATACCGGATGTCGTGCTCGAGGCTTGCCCAGAAATCCATGGCAATCGTGCGAAGCTGGATCTCCGCCACCACATATTCCGTTCTGTCGGAAAGGTATACAGGGATACGGGTGTCGAGATGCAGGGAACGGTAACCGTTGTAGTTCGGTTCTTTGATGTAGTCCTGCTTTTTAAGAATTTCCACATCTCTCTGCCGTTCAAAAATTTCTGCAACACGGTATACATCATCTATATAGTTGCATACAACGCGCACACCGGCAATATCGTTGATATTTTCTTTAGCGGAGACAAGGGTAAAAGGCATACCTTTTTTTGCAAGCTTTGCCATGATGCTCTGCTCAGATTTTACCCGGCTTTCTATGTGATGAATGGGATTGCGTGAATATTGTATATTGAATTCACTGTTCAGGATTTCAAATTTCAGAGCCAGCTGTTTTACGGCAGACTCATACAGGTTTCGCATGACAAGAAATTCCTGTGCGCTCTCAAGGGAAATGGCTTGTGTTTTATCCATGATAAGAACCGTCCGATCCGTATTACTTTTTTCCTAAAGACAGAACCTACCGTACCTCTGTGCTGCAAGTCCCGTTCGCGGGTTACTTCTTCAGAGCATCCTTAAACGCCTTGCCCGCCCTGAAAGCAGGAATGGCAGGAGTCGGGATGTAGATCGCAGCACCGGCAGCGGGATTGTGCCCGGTGCTTGCGGAAACCGTACCGACGGTTTCTTTTTTTGGTCATATCTCGTATAAGCAAAAACATTATACCATATATTTGTGACTTTTTCTACTGTTTTTGTTTTAATAGCCCTTTTGGGAGAAAACACGGTTTTTTTGAAGAAAAAGCAGAAAGATAAATATTAAACAAAAAGACCGACGGTACTTTTCCGTCGGATACCCCGCAACACTACTATTATAACATACAACAAACCGAGCAGTCAATACATATAAAACGAAAAGACAAAGTTTGTATATAAGCATAAAACCGAATGCCGAAATTCGTATATCTTGCCGATTGTTTTTTTGAGAAAAATATGCTATTATATATGTGCAAAGAGGAAGAGGTGATTCCAATGACCTAATTACTCGCCCCTTATATAAAGTGTTAAGGGAGAAAAGTCCCGGCACCGAAAGACGACATACGCCTGACAGGCAGGCCGCTTCAGTAGGCAAGTTCATCGCACTGCGGTGTTTATATATAGAGAGGCGTAGATTTGGCGACACAGCGAGGTGCCACCAAACAAGGAAAGAGAGGTAAAAAAAGATGTTAGATCTCAAGAGTGAGGGATAGCCCTTGATTGCTGAGATGAAAGGCAATCAAGGGCTATCTTTTTTGCTGTATTAACGGTGAGTTATAACGGAAGAAATCTGTTCTGAAAAAATTCAGATCGGATTTGTTCCGTTATTTTTGTTTTTTGAGATATGTGCAGGCGGAAACGGCAGCAACCGCACCGTCGGAAACAGCGGTTGTAAGCTGGCGAACACTCTTTAAGCGGCAGTCGCCTGCGACAAATAACCCCGGAGTTTCCGAAACTTCCATTTTCTCATCGGAAATCACATAGCCGTTTTCGTCAAGCGCAGCAAGATCGGTGAGCAATTCCGTGTCCGGCAGTCTGCCGAGGGCAACAAACAGCGCGGATACCGGCAGAGTTTCGTATTTTCCGATTTTGCTTTTCAGTGCTAATCCGGTTAATTGTCCGT
>CAKSEI010000208.1 GCA_934446285.1 uncultured Eubacteriales bacterium
GCTCGGTATGAAGGGTCTGCGAGAGGGCGGTATTGCCGTCTCGGAAAAGCACGCGGGATTTATGGTCAATCTCGGCGGCGGGACTTGCGCCCAATTGCGCACTCTCATAGACACCGTGAAAAGGCGCGTAAAGGAAGCCTACGGCGTGGAGCTTTGCTGCGAGATACGGTTTGTCGAGTGATGTCCTTTTCAAATGAAGTAAAGGCGTCACTCTGCACAGCCTCTCCCAAGAGAAAATGCTGCAGAAAATCCCTGCTCTACGGATATTTGTACCCGTCTAAAGATTTTTCCCGCGACGGCATACGCGTGCGCTTTTCCGAGCGTGCGGTGGGGGACTATATAGAGAAATGTATATCCGAGCTTTTTTGTGACTGCATTCGCTCGGAGAAAAGCATTGAAATAACTGATGAGGGCGCTCTTGACAACCTTTTCTATGATTTTGACACGGACGGCGGGGCACAGATAAGTACGATTGTCTTTGAGTGTCCCGATTGCTCTAAGGCGTTTATGAAAGGCGTGTTTCTCTCGAGCGGCAGCATATCTGACCCGGCGCGCGGATATCACATGGAGTTTGCCTCCCTCGGGGAAGAAAAGACGGAGGAATACCGCTCGTTTCTCTTTTTACAGGGAATTCCCATGAGGATTGCCGTGCGGCGCGGGCGGTCACTTTTATATTGCAAAAGCTCGGAGATAATCGAGAGATATTTAAGCTATATAGGCGCGGGCAAGGCTGTTTTCGGCATACTTAACGCAAAAATGCTCGGCGAGACGAGAAGCGAGGTCAACAGACGTTCCAACTTTGAGAATGCCAATCTCACGCGTACGGTCTACGCGGCAAGCGAACAGGTAAAGGCGCTCGAAAAGCTGAAAAGCGACGGCAGATATGCACTCTTACCCGAGGAATTGAGGGAAACGGCACGTCTGCGCACCGAAAACCCCGATATGTCGCTCTCGGCACTTGCCGCTCTGCATAACCCGCCTATCACAAAGTCGGGACTTACCCATAGATTAAAGAAGCTTACTTTAATATCCCAAGAGGAAAAATGAAAGATTTCGTTCATCTGCATTTACACAGTGAATACAGTCTGCTCGACGGGGCGTCGCGCTGCGAGGATATACCGCGCATCGCTCGTTCCCTCGGTCAGAGAGCGGTTGCCGTAACCGACCACGGCAACATGTACGGCGCAGTACATTTTTTCAAGGCGTGCAAGCGAGAGGGCATAAAACCGATAATCGGTTGCGAGGTCTACGTCGCTGCGGGCAGGTGCACGGACAAGAGCAAAAACCCCGACGGAGACAACTTTCATCTGATTTTACTCGTAAAAAACAGTGTGGGCTACTCAAATTTGATAAAGCTGGTTTCGCTCTCATACACCGAAGGCTTTTATATAAAACCGCGTGTGGACGACGAGCTTTTGAGGAGGTATCATGAGGGGCTAATATGTCTCTCGGGCTGCGTCGGAGGAAAGATTGCGCAGAGTGTCCTCGGCGGGAATGCCGCGCGTGCGCGTCAGACGGCGGAGCTTTATAAGGATATATTCGGCGATGACTTTTATCTCGAGATTCAGGATCACGGCTCTCGGGATGAGAAAAAGGTGTCCCGCGCTCTTGCCTTGCTCTCGCGTGAGCTTGAAATACCTCTTGTCTGCACAAACGATGCTCATTATCCGAGAAAAGCCGATGCGGATTCACAGGCGGCTCTTCTCTGCATACAGTTAAACCGTATGATGGACGAGGGAAGACCTCTCGGCTTTGAAAATGACGAATATTATATAAAAAGCTCGGAGGAGATGGAGGCGCTTTTCGCGGATTATCCCGAAGTAGTGGAAAACACGGCAAGGATAGCGGACAAGTGCAATTTTGAATTTGATTTTAATACGTCTCACCTGCCGAAATTTGACACGGGCAGTGGGAAGAGTGCAGAGGAGTACTTAAGAAATACCGTTAACCGCGAATTTGCGCGCGGGATTATGACAGGTGAACTTGACTTTACGGATGAGCTGCCTGTTGAGAGCTACAAGGAGAGACTTGCCTACGAGCTTGACGTGATATCACGCATGGGCTACTGTGACTATTTTCTCATAGTGCGCGACTTTGTGTCTTATGCAAGGAATAACGGCATACCCGTAGGTCCCGGCAGAGGCTCGGGTGCGGGAAGCCTCGTCGCATATGTGCTCGGAATTACGGAGGTCGACCCGCTGAAATTCGGGCTGATTTTCGAGCGCTTTTTGAACCCCGAGAGGGTAAGTATGCCTGACCTTGATATTGATTTCTGCTATCGCGGGCGTGAGCGGGTCATAGAATACGTAAGGGATAAATACGGCAGGGACAGAGTGTCGCAGATAGTCACATTCGGGACTTTGGCTGCGCGTGCAGCAGTGCGGGACGTAGGCAGAGTCCTCGGTATGACATATAAGGATGCGGACAGAGTAGCCGGAATGATACCCGAAGAGATAGGCATAACCCTCACGGGTGCCCTTGAGGAGAACGGCGAGCTTGAGAGACTGCGCGAAAGGGATATGTCCGTTGCAAGGCTGCTCGATATTTCCCTTGCCCTTGAGGGTATCCCAC
>CAKSEI010000209.1 GCA_934446285.1 uncultured Eubacteriales bacterium
GCTAAGTTCCAGATCTGGTATGGCAGCAACCATACCGACACCGGCGAGCTCAATGACCTCGGCACTTACTTTTCTGATGCAAGCGGAAAAATCATTCTCCCTGAGATCAAGGATGGCTGGTACAAAGTAACGGAATTGGAACCGGCGTCCGGGTATGCCATCAAGGAGCCTGCCACGCAGGAATGCTTCATCGCCGGTGGTGAGAGCAAGGTGTTGATTTTCGAAAACACGCCCCTTTCCGCCATCGTCATCCGCAAGGTGGACAGCGAAAGTGGTCAGCCGCTGGAGGGCGCGTGGTTTCGCATCCGCTACCTCGGCGGTACCTCTGGTACGGGTGGCACGGTCATCGGTGAGTACCGCACTTCGAGCAATGGAACCATCGTCGTGACCGGTCTCAAGGCAGGCACTTATGTCTGCGAAGAGATCTCCGCGCCGGACGGGTACGTGATCACCGACGCCACGGAAACGGTCTATCTCTCCGGTAAGGATCAGGACGTCATTACCGTGACCTTCGGCAACGATAAGATGGGTTCTCTGCTTATTGTCAAAAAGGACGCCGTGACCGGCACTCCTATTTCCGATGTGGAGTTCTTCATCACCGATTCGGACGGCAGTGTGATCGGTACGGCGAATGGCCGCTACGTGACCGATAGCGCGGGAACCATCCGCATTGACGGCCTGACTCCCGGCATGACGGCCATCGCCCGTGAGGTGCGGGCAAAAGACGGCTACATTCTGGACGATACCCCGCAGAGCATCAAGATCAAACGCAATGCCGTGATGACGCTGGAGTTCCGCAACCAGCCCAAGGGCGGCGTGCTTGTGAAAAAGGTTGACGCTGTGACGAACGCTCCCATCTCTGACGTGGAGTTCCTTGTCACGGATTCCGACGGCAATCTCGTCGGCAATGCCAATGGCAAGTTCGTGACGGACAGTGCAGGTACGTTCACGATTACCGACATCGCCCCCGGTACCACACTTGTCATCAAGGAAACCCGTGCGAAGGCGGGGTACATTCTTGACGATACCCCGCAGACCGTCAAGGTCAAGTCTAATGATATTGTCACGGTAGAGTTCAGAAACCAGCCCAAGGGCAACCTGATCATAATTAAGCAGGACTCCGTTACAAAGGAGCCGCTGGAAGGTGTCGAGTTTAAGATCACCTACGCAGATGGCTCGTATGTGGATGCCGAGGGCGGCACGCTGTCCTCCACCGGCCTGTACTGGACGGATAAAGAAGGGAAAATCACCATTTCCGGCATCTCCGGCACCATAGTAGCGACGGAGGTGAAATCGATCCCCGGTTACACCATTGATGAAAACACCCGTACCCAGACCGTGGTTGTCAACCCCAACGATACACAGACTCTCCACTTCTACAACACGCCTATTGGCGGCGTGGAGATCATCAAGGTCAACGAGGATAACCACGGTGAGCGCATCCCCAACACGACCTTTGAGATCCGCAAGGTGGACGATGCCTTGGTGGATACCGTTACGACGGACAAAAATGGCCGTGTGTTCGTGGCTCTGGAGGATGGTAGTTACTATGCAAAAGAGGTCACATCGAACAAATCGTTCCGGCTGGATGATACGCCCCACTATTTTGAGATCAAGGACGGCAAGCATGTGACGCTGCAGGTGACCAACAAAAAGCTCAGCGGCATCGTCATCCACAAAATCGACAACGCCACGGGAGAGGGAATCTATGGCGTAAAGTTTGTCCTCTATGATGCGAACAAGAAGCCCATCGGCGAGTACACCTCGGACGATGAGGGCTACATCTACATTGACGAGATCCCTGGCGGGCTGAGCGGCCGCTTTTATCTGAGAGAACTGGAAGCCGCCCCCGGCTACACGCTGGATAAGCAGTATAAGACCGTCTATGTCTCTCCGGGGAAAACCGTGGAGATCGAATGGGAAAATACCGCCGTCACGGGCCAGATCCAGATTTACAAGTACGCGGCGGAGTATAACGAGGTCACCGGCACCGTGCCTGGGCCCCCCCTCAAGGGCGCTGTCTACGAGATCGTCAATGCCCGCAGCGGCAAGGTAGTGGACTACATCACAACGGACGTCCGGGGCGTTGCAGCCAGCAAGCCGCTGCCGCTGACCCGCTATCAGATTCGCGAGGTCACAGCGCCCGCCTATTGGCAGCTCGACCCTACCGTGCATGATGTGACGCTGGAATATCCCGGTCAGATTATCAAGCTCTCTGCCTATGATAAGCCTGCCAGTCTCGGCGTTACCATCACCAAGCGCGGCAACGCGCAGGTCATGGCGGGCCAGTCCATGCGCTACGATCTGACGGTGGCCAACACCTCCAACGTGCCGCTGGAGTCCTTCTTCTGGCACGATAAAATTCCCTACGATGTGGCGCGTCCTACGACGCTCACCACCGGCACCTACAGCGCGCGGCTCAACTACCGCATCCTCTACAAAACCAACTGCAACGCAAGCTATCAGGTGTTGGCGAGCAACCTGCTCACCAGCAATAATTACAGCTTCAGCCTCAACGCCATTCCCATGCAGGC
>CAKSEI010000210.1 GCA_934446285.1 uncultured Eubacteriales bacterium
GGTCTGCACGTCGGGATAATTCTCGCGTATAAGCTGTACGAGTCCCTCCTCGACGTGGCATCTTACCTCGGGTGCGGAGAGCGTGAGCCTGTTGTCGCAGTAGACGGGGCTTTTTATGCCGCTCGCCCATGTAAAAGGCTCGTCCGGGCGGAAGAATACCGCCTTTATCCCGAGAAGGTCCTTTGCTATCAGTTTTTTGTAATCCATATTATCCTCCGTCAGCCGACAAAGTCGGAAATGCATTTTTCGTAAGCGGCAACCGGGTCAGCGGCTGCCGTTATGGGTCTGCCGACTACTATGTAGTCGCTGCCAAGCTCCCTTGCGCGCGCGGGGGTCGTCACTCTCTTCTGGTCGCCGATATCGCCGTCAGAAAAGCGAACGCCCGGCGTGACGGTGAGGAAATCCGCGCCGCAGAGCGAGTGAACCTTGCCCGCCTCGAGCGGAGAGCATACGACTCCGTCAAGCCCCGCCGTCTTTGCGTTGTGCGCATAGTGCATGACTACCTCGTCCATCGGGCGGTCTATGAGTAAGTCTCTCTTCAGGTGCTCCTCGTCGGTGGAGGTCAGCTGCGTTACCGCGATGAGCAGCGGGCGCGTGCCGTCCGCGCGCGTCAGCCCTTCGAGCGCCGCTTCCATCATGGGTACAGTGCCCGAGGCGTGGAGATTTACTATATCAACGTCAAGGTGCGAGAGCACAGCCATTGACTTTTTTACCGTATTCGGGATGTCGTGCAGCTTGAGGTCGAGAAAAACCTTATGCCCCATTGCCTTTATTTTACGCACGATATCGGGTCCCGCCGAGTAGAAAAGCTCCATGCCTATCTTGACAAAAGGCTTTTCTCCGTCAAAGCGCGCGAGAAAATCAAGAGTCGCCTGCTCCGAGTCGAAGTCGCACGCGACGATAACGTCTCTTCCCATTATTTCGCCCCTCCTATTATTTCCTTTAAGGTCTTTATGCCGTATTTATCCATTACGCGGGGCAGGTCGTCTATTATGTCTCTGCAGGCGTAGGGATTGATGAGGTTAGCCGCACCTACTCCCACCGCCGTCGCTCCCGCGAGCATCATCTCAATTACGTCCTCGGCGCTCGTAACGCCGCCTATGCCGACGACGGGGATTTTCACCGCGTCCGTCACCTGATACACCATGCGCAGAGCGATGGGAAAGGCGGCAGGACCGGAGTAACCGCCCATTTTGTTTGCTATCACGGGCTTTTTCGTTTTTAGATTTATGCGCATACCGTAGAGCGTGTTTATAAGGCTCAGCCCGTCTGCCCCCGCGTCCTCGCACGCCCGCGCTATCGACACGATGTCCGTGACGTTGGGGGTGAGCTTAATTATCAGAGGCTTGTCGGTTACTTTTTTAACCGACGAAACAATGTCGGCGACGACCTGCGGGTCTGTGCCGAGAGCCATGCCGCCTCCGTGGACGTTGGGGCAGCTTACGTTTATCTCGAACCAGCCTATCTGCTCCTCATGCGTCAGACGCTCGCAGGTGTACACATAGTCGTCGCGGCAAAATCCGCTTACGTTCGCCATGACGGGCTTGTGAAAGACTTTTTTCAGGCGCGGCAGCTCATTTTTTATAACGTCTTCGACTCCGGGGTTCTGAAGACCCACGGCGTTTATGACACCCGCCGTGCATTCGGCGGTACGCGGGGTGGGATTGCCGAAGCGCTTTTCCCTTGTCGTGCCCTTGAAGGAAAATGTCCCGAGGCAGTTGATATCGTATATCTCCGCGAATTCATATCCGTATCCGAACGTGCCGGAGGCGGGTATTATCGGGTTTGCAAGCGGAATTCCGCAAAGTGTTACGCCTAATCTCTCCATAATATCTCCTCCTTACCGAGTACCGGTCCGTCCTTGCATATTCTCTTATAGCCCGTGACGGTGCGGCATGAGCAGCCGAGGCACGCGCCGAAGCCGCAGCCCATCCGCTCCTCAAAGCTGAACTGACCGTCCGTGCGGCTTGCTTTATATACGGCTTTTAACATCGGCTCGGGGCCGCAGGTGTAAAAGTAGGTGTAGTCCTGCGGCAGGGCGTCGGTGACAAAGCCCTTTACCCCGTAGCTGCCGTCGGCGGTCGTCACCGTCACGTGCGTGCCGAGAGCGGCAAATTCTCTCTCGAGAAAAATCTCGTCCTTTGTATTAAATCCGAGCACGACCGAGACGTCCTTTCCCTCGTCCGTCAGTTTTCGCGCGAGCATATACAGCGGCGGAATGCCCACTCCGCCGCCTATGAGCAGGGGCTTTTCTCCCGAGAGGGAGGCGTCGTAGCCGTTGCCGAGGTCGACGAGCGTGTCGAGGGTCTTGCCCGCGCTCATTTTGCTCATCTGTTCCGTGCCGCGCCCGATTACCTTGTATACTATCGTCAGCCTGTCGCCGTTTATATCGCAGACGGATATCGGGCGGCGCAGATAAAGCCCGTCGAGGGCGATATTTACGAATGTACCCGGGCGCAGGTCGGCGACGTCTCCCGAGAGCACCATGCGGTATACATTCTCCGTGAGAGGCGTGTTGCTC
>CAKSEI010000211.1 GCA_934446285.1 uncultured Eubacteriales bacterium
CTCTGCTTTTTTATGTGAAGAATGGTGAAAAGCTGGAGCTGTCGATCATCATCCGTTCCCGCACGCACAGCAGCTTGGCCTTATCAAATAGGTAATGTGTTCGGATTTATCATTTCTATTGAAAATGTGCTTTGAAGAAAAAGTGCGGGAGAAATTCTTCCGCACTTGTCATTTTCTTTGCTTTATGCTATATTTTAATCACCTAAACTACTCCAATAATATCGTAGGGATGAGCAAAACTCTGATTTGCTCATGGGACTATACAATAAACAGTGCCACCAGACTTGCTTGAAACCTATATATTGTAACTCGACTTTGCAAAACTCACGTTTTGCTCAACCCTACCAATAATATCGGTTTACGGAGGTACGATATGAAAATATACAACGTCAAATATTTTATATGGGGCATTATTTTCCTTATCCCTCTGCCTTTGTTTGCATTTGGTAGCATAAAAGCCGATTGGTGGCAATGGTTGCTTTCCATTGGTATTTCTGTAAAGTATTTATCCGTTGGCCTTTCAAAATCGGAAAATGAGCGGCAAGAAAGAATAGAAAAAAACTACCAAGGAGTATCGCAGAAACTTTTCGGGAAATATGTGATAATAAAAACAAACTTACCTTGGGTTATTACAGGCAGCTTCTTCGTTATAACTCTATTTATAAGATTTGTATTTGATGTTATCATTCCTGTTTGGATTGCCGTTTGCTTTGTAATTGTACTCACAATCTCCGTTTTTTATAGCATAGGCATTGAGCGCAAAATTGCAGAATATATTGATACGGCATCGAACCCAAACAACCAAACCAAGATTTGAGCAAATACAAGGCTGGATCATCGTTAAAGATGTTCCCTTGCTTACGCAAAAAAGCGGCCCTGTCCACATGGACAGGGCCGCTTTTTTCATTCAATTCCGCTTTTCTCCGCTCTATTCACGGCAGAAAGCCTGCGGGAGGCTGGTTCCGCACCGCGTCTACAAAGAGCAGCGTCAGCCCCACATATCCGGCAAAAACCGCCGTTAGCACCGCGCATATCACAATGCAGGCAATGCGCAGCGCCCTATTCCGCCGCAGACAGCGGGCCGAAGCCACGATACCGGCGGCGGACAGGAGCATCAGCACTACTGCCAACCAGAGTTCCATACAGCCGCCTCCTCTCACGCCGCGCACGCCGGGCGCAGGGCGTCCAACATGTCGATAAACCAGCGAAGCTCCCGGACAAAGCGCTCCTTCAGGCTGTCGGCGCTTTCCCGGCCCTTGCCGAAGTCAAAGAAACCGTGCCCGCTCTGCACGCCGACCCGCAGCGTGCCGTCCCTGTTCAGCGCAACGGACAGACCGCCGCCGGCGCTGTCCGCCAGCGCGAGGAACCGCTCCATTCTGGCCGGATTCAGGTAGCGGAGCACCGCCTCCCCGGCTTCGGCGCTGAGGTTGAAGCGCCTGTCGAAATCATCGACGCCCGTCTTGATCGTTCCTGTCCGGAAAATTTTGTCCAGCTTGCCACGGGGCCAGACGATCAGGCCGGAGGGCATTTCCGCCCCCATCCGGCACAGCATCCACTGACCCTGATAATCCACGGTCTCCCGCCATTCCCGCATACCGGTGTTTTCGTCCTCAAACTCCGCTCTGGAGGACAGGACGATGCTGCTCAACTCGACCTGCATCCCCCGGTGGGCTGCCTTGACATACTCGCCGCCGCCAACATCGGTATGGGTGGGCAGCGGGATCCCCGAGCCCTCCACGTCCTCGTAGCTCAGGTGAACGCTCGGGTTGAATTCCGCGTTTTCAAAAACCTCGTCCAGCGCCTGACGCACCACAGTGTCGTTGAGCTGTACCCGGGCGGCGTCCTTGGTCTTATCCTTCAGCATCCCGCCCAGTCCGGCGATGATCACGCCAACGATGACCACGGGGATCATGGAGGCAACAATGCCAATCAGTGCGATCACCCCGCCGATGATGGCGATGATCTTACCGCCAGCCTTGCCATTTCTGCTGTTTTTCAGGGCCTGATCCGCCCGTTCATTTTGATGATCCATGAGTTTCTCCTTTCACCGCCAGAACAGCACGGTATCGTTCAGTATAAGATCGAGCAGCCCCTCCATTTCCCGCAGTGTCGTGGTGAAGCTCCGGCGCACCGCGTCGAGGTCGCGCAGATCCACATTACTGGCCACGGAAGCAAAGCCGTAGTCCGTTTCCAGCGCCAGTGACAGCACGTTCCCCTTCCAGCACAGGCCGAGGAGCGTTCCTTCCACGTTTCTCGTCAGTTCGTCCGCCAGTTCCGCGAGCCGCGGTTCCGGGATATCCCGGCCATTCCCCCGGACGGGGGACGGCGCCGCCGTCTGCGTCTCGCACCGGAGAACGACGCCTTTGAACACCATATCCCGGCAGATCTCATACCCATCGTGGCTATTGCCGCGCTCATAGACATGGTACAGCCGCACGTTGGCGGCGGAGAAGCGGACTCCGCGATACACGCCCTCCCGGAAGCCCTCGACC
>CAKSEI010000212.1 GCA_934446285.1 uncultured Eubacteriales bacterium
CTGGTTCCTCGACCAGTTCGGCAACCTGATCGGTGATGCTGAGATTGACAACAGCAACTATGCTGTTATCAAGGACATCGTTTGGATCGTCGGCAAGCCCGGCCACGCTGAGGCTACCCTCGTCTTCATGGATGGTAAGGAAGACACCGTGACTGTCGATACCATGGACGGCCTCACTGCCCTCAACGGTCTGAGCGGCGCGTTCGATAAGGACTGCACCGGTTGGGAAGTCAATCTGAGCGACGCCTATACCGAGGTCGGCTTTGATGGCTATGATGAGTATGCTTACGTTTCCTCCGACGGCAAGTACAACAAGGGTTTCGAGGGCATGGCTCTCTACAAGGTCAACTACAACAAGGACGGCAACGTCGATCTCGTTGGCTATGACTTTGTTGACTATGACAAGAACGTCACCGTTGATACCAAGGCTTCCCTGATTGCTAACACCGAATCCGGCAAGCTGAACATCAACGACAACACCGAGTTCCTGGTCCGCAGCGGTGAAGGCACCAAGGCTGATCCTTACACCTACACCAGCTACAACCGCAACAACCTGCCCCAGTATGCCGCTCTCTCCGCTGAGATCTACTACACTGTGGGTACCGACGGTTTCGTGAACCGCGTGTACATCAAGAGCGCTGCTGACGCTGCCTCCTTCGGTGATCACCTGTTTGTCACCACCAAGTCCTACTACAAGGTCACTGGCGACAAGGAAACCTACAAGATGGACGTCATCATTGATGGCGAGGAGCAGACCATTTGCGCCAACAAGAGTGTCATGGAAGATCTGGCCGCCAACAAGGGCAAGCTGCTCCACGTCACTTGGGAGAAGAATAGCGCCGAGGGTTACTACGGCTTCGCAGCTTCCGTGTCCCTGGTTAACGAGTCCTCTGACTGCGATGATGTTGCTGGCTATCTCCCCGATGAGGGCGATTGCGACTACGTGACTGGCAATGCCAAGATCAAGGGTCAGACCATCGTTTCCAACCACTTCAACTGGACTATCACCAGCAACACCAAGTTCGTTGGTGCCAAGGACCTTAACGACATCGACCTTGAGGATGATGGCGTTTGGGTTGTCGCTTCTGGTTCTAAGTATGCTTCCGAGGCTGCTTACGTCTACGTCGGCGAGAAGCTGGGTGAGAGCGTTGCTCTGACCGTCACCGCCAAGGACGGCACTGTCACCGTTGATAAGGACGATGCCACCAAGATCACCGTTACCTCCAAGAAGGACGCTGCCTCTGATAAGCTGACTTACAGCAACTCCGAGAACGCCCTGATCGGCGCTCCTGGCGACAACTATGGTATCGGCCTGGTTGAGGAGACTGTTTACAACAACAACACCTCCCGTGCCATTACCGTTGAGAACGAAGCGGGCACCGACTACGAGGATTACACCGTCACGCTCGTTTGGGAGACCAAGAGCGCTGACACTTCCCTGAAGAGCGTCTATGTTGACAACGCGAATGTTGAGATCGCCGGTGGTCGTACCGACGCTGCCAACTGCACGCCTGTCTATCTCGGCGCCAAGGACAAGTTCACCATCACCGCTACCGCTAACAGCGCTGCTGCTACGGTCGAGATGGGTCACGGTGACAGCGTTGCCAACGCCGTTGCTGATCTGCACGCCACCAGCACTCTGACCGTCACCGACACCACTGCCCACAACGGCGGTTATGTCGTCATCCGCGTCACTGCTGAGAGCGGTGCTAAGACCTGCTACGTCTATGCTGCTGCCGAGGCTCCTGCCTCTGGAACTAATCCTTAACAGGATTTCTAAAACCGCATAGTTTTACAGCCCCAAGCCATTTGGCTTGGGGCTGTTTTTTTATGAATTTTCCTTTACTTTGTCATAGCCCAGCACCACATAACAGTAGGATTCGTCGTTATTGAGCTGCTGGTTGGCATTGGTTGCGGTGGCGTTGTACCACGAAACGCCCGCGTCCTTCCATACAACGGTCAGGTTAAAGTTTGACCCGCCCTCGGGGCGGATCGTGCCGCTGGTGCGCCCGCGCACCATGATGCGCGGATTCTTGACCGGCGAATCGTCGAGCGGCGCGACCAGCAGCACCACCGGATAAAAGTCGCACGCAATCGAAACCGCGTTGTTCTGCCCGTAAGTGCCCGTGCCCGTGTAGCTGCCCACTGCGATACGGCAGTTGTGACCGGCCGCGCCGAGGTTCTTGGCGAGGGCGGCGAGCGCCGCGTTCGTTGCCGCGCCGTCGGCCTTGCCGCTTTGCAGCGCCTGCGCCGCGTCGGCGTTGGCCTTGAGCGCCGCGTCGGTCTTTTGCGTCAGGTCGTTGAAGTCCGACATTTGGATGAAGTCTGATTTTTCCCACGTGGGAAGAGCGTAGTTTGTAGTCCGTTTCATAGCAATCTCCTTAAAAACAGTAAAAATAAAACCCCCGGAAAACCGGGGGTTCATGCTTGTCAAGCATGAAAGGAGTTGTTGGACGAAAGACGGCAACC
>CAKSEI010000213.1 GCA_934446285.1 uncultured Eubacteriales bacterium
TGTCAAAAGCCGCAGAGACGGCAAGACGGTTTTCTACTCGCTTGCCGATGAACATGTCAAAAAAATTATAGGAAACGGAATGGAGCACGTTCGCGAATGAAAAAGGTATTTAAACTTGATGAAGTCGATTGCGCAAACTGCGCAGCAAAAATCCAGGCTGAGATAGAGAAGATAGACGGGGTACAGATGGCATCCGTTAACTTTCTTCTTCAAAAGCTTACGATAGAGGCTGATGAGGGAGCTTTTGATGAAATTCTCGATAAAGCCGAAAAGATTATAAAGAAGATTGAGCCTGACTGCGATTTAATAAGATGAATCTCGGAAAAAAGCAGAAAAAGGAACTTACACACATCATAGCGGGAGCTGTGCTGTATGTCTTAGCCTTTGTACTTACGTTTATCTTTGATGATATGCCGGTGTTTGCGAATATAGCGTTATTCGTGCCTTCTTATGCCATACTCGGCTTTCCCATTATAAAGAAAGCAGCCGTCAACCTCACGCACGGAAATATGCTCGATGAAAATTTTCTCATGAGCATAGCGTCGATAGGTGCTTTCTGCCTTGTCAAATGCTCTGAGGGCGTGGCGGTAATGCTCTTCGACAGGGTGGGGCAATTCTTTGAGGACTACGCCGTCGGCAGGTCAAGAAAGAATATCGGAGATCTGCTCTCCATGTGCCCCGATTATGCGAATATTTATCGTGACGGCGACCTTGTACAGGTTGACCCCACCGAAATCTCGGCGGGTGAAACGGTAGTGGTGCTGCCCGGAGAGAGAGTGCCGCTTGACGGCGTCATAACGTCCGGAGAAACGGCTTTTGATACATCTGCTCTGACCGGTGAGAGCGTCCCTGTGAATGCACGAAAGGGCGACAGAGCTGTAAGCGGATATATAAACAAGTCGGGAAAGATTGAGGTGCTCGTCGAGCGCGAATATGCAAACTCGACGGTCGCCAAAATCGCCGAGCTTATTGAGCAGTCGACAGAGGCGAAGAGCAAGAGTGAAAATCTCGTAACACGTTTTGCAAAGGTGTATACGCCGATAGTCGTCTGCTGTGCGCTTGCTCTTGCCGTGATACCGACCGCAGCGCATCTCATAGCCCCTGAGGTTGTTGTCTACGGCTTTACGGAGTGGCTATACCGCGCGCTGCTCTTCCTTGTTGTTTCGTGTCCGTGCGCGCTTGTTATCAGCGTCCCGCTTTCTTTCTTCGGAGGAATCGGCGAAGCATCGAGACGCGGCGTGCTTATAAAAGGTTCAAACTACATTGAGATGCTCGCAAAGGCGGATACGTTTGTCTTTGATAAAACCGGAACCCTTACCTACGGAACATTCACCGTGACCGACGTTGAAACACGCAATTGCGAAAGAGAAGAGCTGCTGCGTCTTGCCGCCGCTGCCGAGAGATATTCCACTCACCCGATAGCGCAGGCAATATACGCCTCATATACGGGTACTCTGCCCGATGCGCAGATAAGCGAGAGCGCGGGCAAGGGCGTTTGTGCCGTTGTCGAGGGTAAGACGGTTCTCGTGGGAAACGCAAAGCTTTTACGCGAGAACGGCGTGGTTTTCAACGTGCCGTCGACAGAGAAAACCGCGGTATATATTGCGATAGACGGAAAGTACGCGGGAGCTGTATACATCAGCGACACTGTGAGAGAATCGTCCGCGCCCACCGTTGCCGCACTTAACCGCGACGGCAGCACGGTTATGCTCAGCGGTGACAACGAGACCGTCGCTCGCAGCGTCGCCGCGCAGATAGGCGTAGAAACTGTATATGCGGGACTCCTGCCGCAGGATAAGGTCGAATATTTGAAGAAGCTGCGTGACGGTCACGTTTGCGCTTTCTGCGGTGACGGTATGAACGACGCGCCGGTGCTTGCGCTCGCCGATGTCGGTATCGCGATGGGCGGCGTCGGCTCTGACGCGGCAATAGAAGCGTCGGACGTGGTTATCATGGACGACGACCCGTCGAAGATACTTACCGCCCGCGCCGTGTCGAAAAAGACGGTAAGGATAGTGCACGAGAATATCATATTCTCACTTGCGGTCAAGATAGGGCTGATGATACTCGGGGCTCTCGGCATAGCCAACATGTGGTCGGCTGTATTCGGAGATGTAGGAGTGCTTATCCTTGCTGTCATTAACGCGATGAGAACCTCACGTGTTAAGGTGAAATAATATAAAAGAGAGCTTTCGGGTAAACGAAAGCTCTTTTTTCTCTTGCTGTTACAAAAGCCGCCGTGCAGTTTATTTACCGCTTACGATAGCCTGCGTGTCGGAAGCTATCATAAGCTCCTCGTCGGTGGGGATTACGTAAACCTTTACGCGGGAGTCCGGGGTGGAAAGCTCGACGATGTTCGGCTGACGGAGTATCTTTGCATTAAGCTCGGTGTCTATCTTTACGCCGAGGAAGTCAAGGTCTCTGCACGCGCGCTCACGCAGCTCGGGGTTGTTTTCTCC
>CAKSEI010000214.1 GCA_934446285.1 uncultured Eubacteriales bacterium
TTGCCCTGCTTTTTGAAGTATGCCGCAAGCTTTGCCGTATGGGTCGTTTTTCCGGCCCCCTGCAGACCAACCATCATTATGACTGTCGGGGGAGCGGGCGATATATTTATCTTGCTTACCTCGCCGCCCATGAGCGCAGTAAGCTCCTCGTTGACTATCTTTATGACCTGCTGCGCGGGCATAAGGCTCTCGAGTACCTCCGAGCCGACCGCGCGTTCGCTTACGCGTGATGTAAACTCCTTTACAACCTTGAAGTTAACATCCGCCTCAAGCAGCGCGAGTTTGACCGCACGCAGCCCCTCCTTGACATCGGCTTCAGACAGCTTGCCCTTATTGCGGAATTTTTTGAAAGCTTCACTCAGTTTATCCTGTAAGTTTCCGAACATGTTTAATCCTAACCGATAAGTTCTTCTATCTGCTTTATAAGCTCCCCGGGAACGCCGCAGGCGTTTAAATCCCCCGTTATCCTCTCGAGAACCGCGCGCCTCTGCTCGTACTTTTCACGGAGCTTCAGCTTCTCTTCGCAGTCCTCAAGTATCATCTCGCTTCTCTTCACCGCGTCCCTTACCCCCTGCCGCGTTATCCCCGTCATCTCGGAGACTTCTTTTAACGACAGGTCATCGCCGTAGTATAGCTGCATAACCTCTGCCTGACGCTCGGTAAGCATAGCAGAGTAAAAATCAAGCAGCAACGAGATACTCGTTTTCTTCTCAAGATTCATGAAAACACCTGTAAAGCAAATCACTTTACACATTATATACGATTTTGCCCGTTTTGTCAAGTAAAAAAAGAAAAAATCCCACACGGGATTTTTTCTTTAACGTCTTTACCGTTTTTACCGTCAGTTTCCGCATTCAATGCTTATCTCGTTGAAAACGGTGAGTATATCGTCAACCGCGGTCGAACACTTTTCCTCGCCCGCCTTGTCCATTATTATTTTACCCTTATCCATCATGATGAGCCTTGTGCCGTACTCCACGGCATAGCGCAGATTGTGCGTAACCATGAGTGCGGTCAGCTTCTTTTCTCTCACCACCTTATCGGTTAGAGTCATGATTATGTCGGCAGTCTTCGGGTCGAGGGCTGCCGTATGCTCGTCGAGGATGAGGAAATCTATCGGCGTGAGAGTTGCCATTATGAGAGCTACAGCCTGTCTTTGCCCGCCCGAGAGCGAGCCGAGCTTTACGTTCATTTTGTCCTCAAGCCCCAATCCGAGCATGGACAGCTGCTCTTTATAAAAGCCCTCTCTGCGCCTGTTTATACCCGAGGAAAGACCGTAGCGCTTACCCTTATTGTCCGCAAGAGAAAGATTCTCGAGCATGGTCATATTCGGGCACGTGCCCATAGCGGGGTTTTGATAGACCCGTCCGAAATTGCGGTATCTCTTATATTCCTTCTGACCGTTCATGCGTCTGCCGCCTATCACAACGTCTCCCGCGCTCGGCTTGATGCTGCCGCAGATGAGATTGAGCATGGTAGTTTTGCCGCTGCCGTTGCTGCCGACGATTGAAACAAATTCTCCGTCGTCAACGGTCAGATTGAAATCGTCGAAAAGCACCGACTCCGTAATGCTGCCGGGATTAAACACCTTGTTTATATGCTTTAATTCAAGCATGTTTATCCTCCTTTTTCCCCGTTCCTCCGAATATGAGTATGATGAGGAAGAGCACGGCAGTTATAAGCTTGAGAAGATTTGTCGGTAGCCCTAAACTTATCGCAATCTGTATACAGCTTTTATAAATAACGCTGCCGGCTATCGCGGCGGTAGTGCCCTTTACAAATCCGAGACGCTTGAATACCGTAGTTCCGATAATGACGGCGGCAAGTCCGAAGACCATCTGCCCAGTACCCATGGTAGCCGAGAAGCTGCGCTGCTCGTGACATACCACACTGCCCGCGAGGGCGACGAGTGCGTTCGCTATCACAAGTCCGAGTATTTTCACCTTGCCGCAGTCTACGGCAAGGGTCGTCACGAGTGTGCTGTTGTCTCCGACGGCTTTAAGGAGCATACCGTTTTTTGTCCTGAAGTAAAGGTCGAGAATGACCTTTACGACGATGACGATGATGATCGACATAACGAGCTTGCTCCATAGCATCTTTGAGAGAGGCAGTACGGAGAAAATCGTCTGCGCATCCCTGCCGACGTTTAGGTTAGAGCCTGCAATCTGCAGATTTATCGAGAAGAGCGCCGTCATCGTGATAATCCCCGCGAGCAGATCCCGGACACCGAAGCGCACATGGATTATCCCCGTGGCAAATCCGGCGAGTGCTCCTACCGCAGCCGCCGCGGCGAGGGTAAGAAACGGATTTACCCCGCGCGAGAGCATAAGAGCGGTGACAGCCGCGCCGAGCGGAAACGAGCCGTCCACGGTCAAATCCGGAAAGTCAAGCAGCTTATATGTAATGTACAGCCCGAACGTAAGCAGAGAGTAGATAAGTCCCTGC
>CAKSEI010000215.1 GCA_934446285.1 uncultured Eubacteriales bacterium
GGGATACCCGCACGGAGCAGACCGACAGCAATCCTCTCGACTTTATAATAAGAAGCGAACGCGCGCTGCTCGTCTGTTACGGAAACCGCACGCAGGCTTATGATAATATTTTTCCCGTAAATGAGGAGATTTCAGATGATAATTGATATAATTCTTGTCGCCCTTATAGTGCTGTCAACGGCTGCGGGCTACGCTAGAGGGTTTATAAGGACCCTGCTCGGATTTGTCGGCGTTGCCGCGGCGCTTATCGTTGCAACGATTTTTTCACCGTCGCTTGCAAATTACCTTGACACGAATATAGTAAATGACACGGTAACGAATGTTATAGACGAGAGCCTTACCGAAGCTTTCGACGACGGCAACGGCTCACTTGATCAGATACTCGGCGCGGTGAATAAATTTGTCTTTTCGGACGGAGTGGACGCCGAGGGTTATGCAAAGGGAATAGAGTCGGGCGGCTCGGTCGAGGCTGTCTCGCGCGAGCTTGCCTCGCGCATTAGCGCGCCGGTATGCTCAGCTGCGGCTTTTATCGGAATATTTATCCTTACCGTACTTGTCGTGAAGATAATCTCCGCAGTGCTCGATAAGCTTTTTAAGCTTCCCGTGCTGCGGCAGACTAACGGCTTTCTCGGCGGACTGCTCGGACTTGCGCTCGGCGTAATATACGCTATGATTCTCTCGCGTGCGTTCGTGCTCATGCTGCCTTGGCTGACTTCAACCGTCGGCGGACCTTTTACGCCCGAGCTTGCGTCGGGTTCGCATCTGCTCGTGTTTTTCTCGGGCTTTAATATAATTAAAACAGTCATATCCGGCGTAGCCGATTTAGCATAGACAGGAGAAAAAACATGGAATTGTGTGCACGTTGCCACAAGCGACTTGCCGTCGTCTTTATCCAGCGCCTTGAGGGAGGCGAGACAAAGAGCGAGGGCATATGTCTCAAGTGCGCGAAAGAGCTCGGCATAAAGCCGATAAACGAAATGATGGAAAAGATGGGCATAGACGAAAATGCTCTTGACAAAATAGACGACGAGATGGAGGATATGCTCGCATCGGGCGACCTTCCCGATGACGCAGAGAACAACGAGGGAAGAGCTCCGGCTGTTGATTTTGCAAAAATTTTCGGCGGTGCGGGAAAGGAAGATCCGTCCGAAAAAAAAGGCGGAGAACGAGTAAAAGAGCCGAAGAAAAAGTATCTCTCGACCTATTGCGAAGACCTTACCGCAAAGGCAAGAGACGGTAAGCTCGACAAAATTGTCGGCAGGGACAGGGAGCTTGCGCGTCTCATACAAATTCTCTGCCGCAGGCAGAAGAATAATCCCTGCCTCATAGGCGAGCCGGGCGTCGGAAAGACGGCTATAGCCGAGGCTCTCGCGCAGAGAATAGCCTCGGGTAGCGTACCGTACAGGCTGAGAGACAAGGAGGTACACCTCGTTGACCTTACGTCGATTGTCGCGGGAACTCAGTTCAGAGGGCAGTTTGAGCAGCGTATAAAGGGGCTGATAAATGAGGTGATACGCCTCGGGAATATCATACTCGTAATAGATGAGGTACACAGCATAGTCGGCGCGGGAGACGCCGAGGGCAGCATGAACGCCGCCAATATCCTCAAGCCCGCTCTCTCACGAGGTCAGATACAGGTAATAGGCGCTACAACCCTTGCGGAGTACAGAAAGTATATAGAAAAGGATACGGCTCTTGAGAGACGCTTCCAGCCGATAACCGTAGAAGAGCCGTCGATAGACGACTCAGTGAAAATGCTGACGGGAATAAAGGGCTATTACGAGTCATTTCACGGGGTGAAAATCCCCGAGGAGACGGTAAGGCGCGCCGTAATTCTCTCAGAGAGATATATAACAGACCGTTTTCTGCCCGATAAGGCTATAGATTTGCTCGACGAGGCTTGCGCCGACCTTGCGCTGTCCTCTCCCGTAATCGAGGGATTAAATGAAACGGTTGACCGTCTCGCAAAGGTAAAAAAGGAGCGCGACGGACTTGAGAGCGAGGAGACGGACGACGAGCATCTTGATGAAAAATACAAAAAGCTCGCCGACCTCAAAGCAGAGGAGGCTCGTCTGCAGGAGGACTACGACAGACTGTCCTCGGAAAAGGACGGTGTGGTTCTCACCGACGAGAGACTCGCACGAGTTATCGAGGTCTGGACAGGTATACCCGCCTCCAGCATAACTGAGGATGAATTCAAAAAGCTCACGGCTTTGCCCGAGCGTCTGAGAGCGCGCATAGTCGGTCAGGATGCCGCGATAGATTCTCTCTGCCGTGCGGTAAAGAGAAGCAGAGCGGGGGTAAGCTATCAGAAAAAGCCCGTATCGTTTATATTTGCAGGACCTACAGGCGTTGGCAAAACCGCGCTTGTCAAGGCGCTCGCAAATGAGCTTTTTAACTCTCCCGAGAACCTGATACGCCTTGATATGACTGAGTTTATGG
>CAKSEI010000216.1 GCA_934446285.1 uncultured Eubacteriales bacterium
GTATTATACAAATATCAATGCATTCTCCGGCGGAGTAAAGGGCGACCGCGGTACGGACAAGCCCATTTCCGACGACGCGCTTGAGAGCTACAGAAAGACTCTTACCAATCTGAGAAACAACGGCGGCAGCTGCCTTATACGCCTTGTGTACGACTGGAACGGAGTGCGCGACTGCGAGCCCGCGAGCATTGATATGATAGTGCGGCATATCGAGCAGATGTGCTCCGTTATATCGGACTTTGCCGATGTCTGTATCGGTTTTGAGTGCGGCATTATCGGTGTTTTCGGTGAGATGCACTCGTCGGTCTGGAGCGGAAAATATCGCGAGATAATGGATGCTTATCTCTACAACACGCCGGAATCAATGCGCCTGCTCGTTCGCACGCCCGGATATCTCAACGGTTATCTCGGAATAAACGGCAGCGAGGAGCTTGCAAAAACCGTCACAAAGGAGCATACCGTAGCCTACAGGCTCGGCTTTTATAACGACGGATATATGAATACCGACTCCGATATCGGAACGTGGGGAACGCGCTCGCTCGATATGCAGTTTTGCAATACGCAGAATGCGCACGTGCCTTACGGCGGTGAATACGGCAGCGCGTACAATATACTGCCGTCCTGCAAGGTTTGTCTGCCCGAGAACGCTATCCCCGAGATGTATCAGTCACACGTCAGCTATATCCGCGGAAACGTGTATAAGATAAGTGAGGCAAATCCGTATTTCGGCTATGACCAATATACTTACGGCAAAAAATACGAGAAGGACGGTTTCCCCGACAACTCAGCCTTTTACGGAGTTAACTGCTATGACTTTATAGTAAATCACCTCGGATACAGGCTCGTTCTGAGAGAAAGTATGCTCGGCTCCGATGCAAAGGCGGGCGGCACGCTTCGCCTCAGCGGCAAGATAGAGAATACCGGCTTTGCCAACGTCATTCATGATCCCACCGTTCAGATTATTATGAAAAAGGACGGCTTTAGCTACATCTGCGACGTGGGAATAAGCGCCGCTGATTTTGAGAGCGGAACGAAGCGCGGCTACGACGTGACCCTTGCCCTGCCGTCGAATATGCAGGCGGGCAGGTACGATGTCTATATGCGCATGTCAAACTCCGTGCAGAACGAATTCGTATCCGCACAGAGCGGCATACAGTTTGCGAACAAAGCCGACATATACGATGCGGTACTCGGCGCGAATAAGCTCGGCAGCGTTACGGTCTCCGCAGCGGATAAAAGCTCTTGTATCGGCAGCGATATCTTCTGCGAGAAGGGGGACGGGTGTGTCTCCGGCGGACTCACGACGGAGGGCGTGCCTTTCCTCGGAGGATACGGCGAGCAGAACGGCGGGAGTATGACACTTACCGCTGCGGCGGGCGAAAAGCTCGAAATCTCCACCTTAAATAAGATTGCTAACGAAAGCTCGCTTTCTTTTAAATGGTATAAGGACGGAAAAGAGCTTTCGGACGGTAAGAAACTTACCGTTGAGAATGTCGGAAAAACTGACGCGGGAGTCTACAATGCCGTTATAACATACAAGGGCAAGACTTACACTACCGCGAGTGTTACGGTAAAGGTAGAGGAGCATTCTTTCTCTGAATATACCGTTATAAATAAAGCAACATGCACCTCAAGCGGCAGCGCGCAGAGAGTATGCTCCGACTGCGGGGCAAAGGAAACAAAGGTCTTAAAGCCGCTTGAGCATGAGATCGTATACGGGACTGAAGAGCCGACATGTACCGCCGACGGGGCACATACGGGTACGTGCGGGCTGTGCGGCGCGCTTGTTTCGTTTGAGAGCATAAAGATGAAGCCTCACAACGACGATATTACCGTTGATGAAGCTACATGTACCGTAAACGGCAGGACGACGTATGTCTGCCGCGACTGCGGGCGGAAAAAGGTCGAGCCTATCTATCCGCTCGGTCATGATTTCAGACATATTTTCGACGGCAAAACCGTTTACAGCGTGTGCAGCAGATGCGCCGAGAACGAAGAACCGAACGTGATAGACACCGCAGAGCCGTCGGGAGCGAAGATAACGGATGCGTCAAAGGTGCTTGAGCGCACGACGAAATTCGTCGTAGTGGGAGAGGGCGGGCTTGTCCCGTCGTACAGCGCAAACGGTCTGTCCGACAATATAACGCTGCTCTTCAGAATAAGCGGTGTGAAAACGCCGATTACTCTCGGCAAGATGAGAGTGAGAAGCCGACTCGACGGGTCGAATTCCGTCTATGACAGCAACGACAGCAAGGGCTATACGGGAACTCTTACGTGGAAGATAGAGAGCGACGGCGTTTATGCCTTTACATTGGCGAAGAATTCCGTATGCTCATATGACAAGGCGCATTTCGCGTCTCTTGATTACCTTGCGTTCTTTGACCCGTCCGCTGC
>CAKSEI010000217.1 GCA_934446285.1 uncultured Eubacteriales bacterium
GCTCTCTCTCGGGCGGTCAGCAGCAGCGAGTGGCTATTGCACGTGCTCTTGTGAATAAGCCGCGTGTGCTTTTGCTCGACGAGCCTCTCGGTGCTCTTGACCTCAAGCTGCGAAAGGACATGCAGAAGGAGCTCAAGACCATGCAGCAGAATACGGGCATTTCCTTTATTTACGTAACCCATGACCAGGAGGAGGCTCTGTCCATGTCCGATACCGTCGTCGTTATGGCTGACGGAAAAATCCAGCAGATAGGCTCTCCCGAGGATATTTACAATGAGCCGCGCAATGCCTTTGTTGCCGACTTTATAGGAGAGAGCAATATCGTCGACGGCAGAATGCTCGATGACTTTCTTGTCAACTTTGCCGGGCACAGCTTTAAGTGCGAGGACAGGGGCTTCTCAAAGGACGAGCCGGTAGACGTCGTCGTGCGCCCCGAGGATATCGATATCGTGCCCGTAGCCGACAGTATGCTCACGGGAAATGTCGTTTCCACGAGCTTTAAGGGAGACTACTACGAGGTTATCGTAGATATAAATAATTTCAAATGGCTTATCGAAACTACCGACAGACAGATTGTCGGCGACGAGATAGGCATATCCATAGACCCGTATGAGATACACGTTATGAAGAAAAGCGATTATTCGGGCAAATTCGGCGACTACAGCTCTTTCTCGGATGAGATGGACACCATTTCCGATGCAAGCGTGGAGGTCGAGAAATGACCGGGGTCACGAATGTACGGCGTAAGCTATGCGCAGCGCCGCACATAGTCTGGTCGTTCATCTTTATCTTAGCACCGCTTGCTTTCGTTATATACTATGCTTTCACGGACTCCGCAGGTGTCTTTACTCTCGAAAATATAACGGCGCTCTTCAGCGCGAACTACGGTGCTATATTTGTGCGCTCGATATGCTATGCGATGATAGCTACCGCCGTATGTCTTATCATCGCTTATCCCGCGGCGTATGTCATTTCGCGCTCGGGTGCACGCAGACAGGGTGTGCTTATCATGCTTGTCATGCTGCCCATGTGGATGAATCTGCTTATAAGGACCTACTCATGGATGGCGATAATTCAGGATACGGGATTTCTCAATTCGCTGCTCTCACACTTAGGCATAGGACCTGTTCACGTGATAAATACTCCGGGGGCTGTCATCCTCGGTATGGTATACAACTACCTGCCGTATATGATACTTCCCATATATTCGGTAATGACCAAGATAGATACGCGCGTCGTAGAGGCTGCATACGACCTCGGAGCGAGCCGTTATCAGGTTTTCTCAAAGGTCACTCTGCCGCTGAGCATATCGGGCGTTATATCCGGGATTACCATGGTTTTTGTCCCGTCCATATCCACGTTCTATATCTCGCAGAAGATGGGCGGCGGCAGCTACGACATGATAGGTGACGCGATAGAGAGACAGTTCATGAACAGCTACAACTACAATCTCGGCGCGTCCATGTCTCTTGTGCTCATGGTGCTTATCTTCATATGCATGGCGATAATGAATAAGTTCTCCGACGGAGACGGAGCGGGGGAGGTCATAGTATGAAGGTGTTTTCAAAGATATGCATGGCGCTGCTCTTCATCTTTCTTTATGCACCAATCGCGGTGCTCATACTCTTTTCCTTTAACTCGGGGAGGAGTACGGGTGTTTTCGAGGGCTTTTCGCTCTATTGGTATGAGGAGCTTTTCAAGAACAGCTCTGCGCTTACCGCCCTCGGTCATACACTTGTTTTGGCTCTTACCTCGTCAGTTGCGGCGACCGTCATAGGCACTGCGGCGGCAGCGGGAATATGCAAATTCAGAAATAAGTTTGTCAAATCCGCCGTTACGAATATGACGAATATCCCGATGATGAATCCCGATATCGTTACGGGCGTATCTATGATGCTGCTCTTCGTCTTTGTCGGCAGAGCCGTCGGTGCGGATACGAGTCTGAATTTCACTACGCTGCTCATAGCTCATATTACGTTCAATCTCCCTTACGTGATACTGTCCGTTCTGCCTAAATTCAGACAGATGGACAAAAATCTGCCCGAGGCAGCCCTTGACCTCGGCTGCACACCGCTGCAGGCGTTCTTTAAAGTCGAAATTCCGCAGATTATGCCCGGTATCTTTACGGGCTTTGTCATGGCGATAACACTCTCGATAGACGATTTTGTCATAAGCCATTTTACAAGCTCGGGCTACTCGACTTTGCCTTTGCTCATTTATTCCATGACAAAAAAGACGGTCACGCCCGATATGTACGCACTCTCGACGCTTATATTCGTCACTGTGCTCGTGCTCATGATTTTGTCGAATATCCCGTCATTTATTGACGATAAAAAGAAGAAAGGGAAGAGTGAGACATGAAGAGATTATTTGTTTTCTGCCTTGTTTTAGGC
>CAKSEI010000218.1 GCA_934446285.1 uncultured Eubacteriales bacterium
CGCGTGCACCCGCCGCCGCGCGTGCGCCACGAGCCTAAGTGCATTTCATAAATGTTCAACGGGACGGAGAAATAATTCTTTCCGTCGCCCGAGACGTTATTTTTGCGTTTTTCCAGCCAATCCGCGTCATGCCACGTGTAGTCGCTGTGCCATATCACCGATGCGGTCTTGCCGAGCGTCTCCGAATAAAAGGCATACGGGTCGGATTTGTAATGCTCTTTCGAAGAGGAAAAGACTTTGAATTTATATTTGTCTCCGTCGTGTACGCCCTCACTTTTTATGCGCGCCTCCCACACTCCGCCGTCCGTTATGCGTGAGCAGGCATTTGCTCCGTCGTCCCATGAGTTAAAGTCTCCGACAAGTGCAACCGCATCCGCACGCGGTGCCCATGTGCGAAAGACAGCATCGTTCCCCTCCCGGTGAAAACCGAGATAGTCCTGTGCATGAAAATTCGTCCCCTGATGAAAAAGATAAGCCGGGAGATTGTTTTCCTTCATTTTTGACCTCGCTTGCTCTTTACTGATCATATTATACAACATTATATATATAAAATCAATCAAAATAACGCCCGCCGCACGTAAAATTTTCGGATGAGGGCAAAAAATTCCCGGCGCGGGTGCACCGGGAAACGAGACTTATTCCTTCTTGTATTTCTCGCGCGTTGCCATCCCGCCGCGGATGTGCCTCTCCGCCTTGTTTTCGTCGAGGATTTCACGCACGCACGTCCATAGCTGCGGACAGACCACGCGCAGTCTGACGGAAACGTCTTTGTGCACAGTCGATTTGCTTATACCGAAGGTAGCGGCGGCTGCACGGACGGTTGCGGAGTTTTCGCATATGTATTGCCCGAGACGCACGCATCTCTCCTCTATGCTTTCGCGCACAAAAGCCATAAGTAAGTTCACGCCCTTTCGTTAATGTATATGCCGCGCGCAAAATAAATAATCAAAAAAATTCGATAATATATTGACTTTTTGCGCCTGTTCCTATAAAATAAACGTAACTGATTTTGAGCGGGAGCATTAAGATGAATTTTACACCGTCTGAATATACATACGACAGGATATACGAGGCACAGCCGCTCAAGGGCGTTTGCCTTTTCGGCGGTAATTTCGAGCCGCGCGACTACTCCATGGTCTATTGCGGAGCTTATTTTCATAATCTCTACAGACTTGAGAAAAAGGGCGAAGGCTACGAGGGCGTTCTGCAGCGTGATTATATAGAGCGGCTGCTTGATAACGTCGCCTCCTCCGGCAGGACGGTGGTATTCCGTCCCGTTGCGAACGAGGGCGGCATGAAGTTTGACGAAAACCTCACGGCGCTGCTCGAAGCGGACGGAGATGTGTATTCAAACGGGGGCAGACGCTATCCCAACTGGGACAACGCGCGCTTAAACGAGTGTTTCCTCGACTTTATAGAGAAATTCGGCAAAGCCTATGACGGCGACCCGCGCATAGCCTGCGTTCAGCTCGGCCTGTACGGCGAATTCGGCGAGTGGAACTTCTGCGGGGTTAAGCCCGAGCATCATCGCCTTGTTGCCATGAGCCCCGAGAGGCAGGAGGCGATTGTGGCGCAGTACTGCAAATTTTTTAAAATAACAAAGCTGCAGGCACGCAATCCCGATTTGGGAAATACGCCGAACTACCCCGTGGGATATCACGATGACAATTTCGTTTTCAACAGTGCCGAGTATCACACCCCGGGCTGGGACGCGATGATAGACGCGGCGACGGTTTGCGACGGGGCGAAAGAGGGCGATTGGTACGAGCTGCATCAGTTCGAGGACTTTATCCGCGATCACAGCCTCTATGACATATGGAAGACGCAAATGATGGGCGCGGAGATATCCGGTGTTATGGCTTTTAAGAATAAGGACGGAGAGTGCTTCTTCGGCAATATGTTTGAGGGTGAGGCACTCGGCGCGCTGCTCTTCTGCATTTCACATTTCCATATGACGTTTTCTCTCGGGTTTCAGAGAGGAGGCGGGGGAGTTCCGGCGACCGGCACGGAGCAGTATAAGAATTTTCGTTATGCCGCGTCTACCCTCGGCTATGACCTGACACTGCGCGATGCGCGCTTCGAGGACGATAAGCTCACCTGCGACATAAAGAATGTCGGTATCGCTCCCATGTACTATGACTGGGACGTGGAGCTGTCGCTTACCGACAAACAGGGAAGAAAGGTATACTCCGAGCGAAAGGGCAGCCGCCTGTCGGCTCTGCTGCCTATGCTCAGGCAGTCATACACCTTTGACCTTTCGGGTGTCGCTCTTGCCGACGGCGAGTATACGGCGCACCTGCGCGTAATAAATCCTCTCGAGTGCCCCGAGGATGTACGTTACCCGCTCATTCTCTCGAATAAGGAGCGCTCGGGCG
>CAKSEI010000219.1 GCA_934446285.1 uncultured Eubacteriales bacterium
GACGGGGACCGTCCGGCCCGCCACAGGCGAAACGGCGGTGATGCTGTGCGTACCGGTCTCCTCTTCCCCGACGTTTACAACAACATAGGCCATGAAGTTCCGGGTGTTGGTGATGCCGTCGGCCAGGACCAGGGTACCGGTAAAGGTGTAGCTGCCAGCCTTCTGGCCGTTGTAGTTATCACAGCTCCACACGACGGAGAGCGTCCGCGTCGTGTTGTTGTCCAGCGTGACCTCCACTGCGGCGGGAAGAACGATATCGCCCTTGGCCGTGCCGAAGGGCACGTTCTGCTGCGCCAGCAGTTCCACGAAGGTGATGTCATAGGTGACGACGGCGATGTCGCCGAACAGGACCCGGTCACCGGTCAGCGCCCACTGGAGGAACCCGTTATCGCAGCGGTCCTCAAAGATGCTCACATCGCTGTCCAGTACTTTCAGCGACTTGAAGTAAGTGCTGGCCGCGGTTTTGTAGGTGTTTTTGCGGTTGTCGTTCAGCACGGACGCAAAGGCGCTGGACGCAAGCTCAGACGCGGTCTTTGCCACCGTGTAGGTCTCATCGATCTTGACAGCGGAGCCATTGTCCCAACCGGTGACCTGACGGCGCTCGGTCTTGCCCTCGGATGGATCACCCGCCAGATCGACGTTGCTGAGCTGGTCGGCGTTTTTGTCATAGTAGCACTGATAAAGCGCACAGCCGGACTCGGTGGAGCCGACCAGAAAACCGATGGCCGTGCTAGCGTCATCCAGCAGGATGTTCGCCTTGGTCTTGCTGTTGGTGTAGCAGTTGTAGACTGCGCCGTTGGAGCAGCCCACAAGGCCACCCACCCGGAGGGTACCCGTCCCGATCATACCGGGCACAGTGCCGAAGGAGGCGCAGTTGGCGATCAGGCTGCCCTGTTCCTGCTTGCCGCAGATGCCGCCCATGGAGACCACGACCGCAGAGAGAGCCGTCGTCCCGTAGCTCAGGCCCACATCACTCCAGCTGTTGGAAACGGAGCTGCCGTACATCATGCGGCCCACAAGGCCGCCGATGGCGGCGGTCTTGCCGCTGTTGATGGAGAAGGTCTGATCCCCACCGCTGACGGAGCAGTGATCGATGAGCGCGCCGCTTTCCAGCACACCCGCGATGCCGCCGGCGCAGATGATGCCATCCTCAACGCTGTAGTCGTTATAGAACTTGTCGATACCAACGTTGAGGTTCTTGACCACGCCGCCCCGGGCCACAACGCCAAAGAAGCCGGTGGACTCATACCGCGCGGGAGCGGAGCCGGTGCCACAGGTGATGTGGGTCACGGCATAGCCGCGGCCATCGAAAGTACCGGCAAAGCCGATGTTTCTGCTGTGCTCGGTATAGCCGATGGGCGTAAAGGTCTCGCCGGTCATATTGATGTTCGCGCCAAGGGCGACAAACTTACCGGCATAGTCGGTGCCCGCGTTGACAGCGGCGGCAAATGCCTGAAGCTGCGCCACGGTGCAGATAAGATAGGGGGACTGCTCCGTGCCGTTGCCGGAGTCGAAAATGCCGGAGTCGTCGCGGATTGCGCCGTGCAGCGCGTTCTTGACGGCTTCCTTGATGGCTTCGCTGGACTTCGTCGCCTCCGTGACCGTATCCACGGCGTCCAGATCGGTATCGTTGCCGATGCCGATGATGCGTTTGATGATCTCGACAGCCATTTCCCAGTAGGTCTTGGTTTCCTTCTGCTCCAGAACCTCGACGGAGGTAATAAAGCCGTTTTCAACGGTGACACGGACGGTCACCGGGCCGATCTTGCCCTGCGCGGTACCCTCGTAGGTGCCGTCCTTGTACTCGCCGACGGTGGGCGTGACGGCGTCCTGCTCAAAGAGGGCCGTTACGGTGACGGCCCGCGCGGGCATAATGAAGGTATTGCCGGAGATCACCTCGTCGTTGGCCTTGAGAGAGCCTTCCTTGAGGTGATAGCCCGCGGCGGGGGTCACGGTCAGGGTGACGGTCTCCCCTGCCGCCGCGACGCTCCTGTCTGCGGTGACAGTACCGTTGGTCATGGCCGCGATGGTGATGCCGTACAGCGTAGGATCGACAGCGCCGCCCGCGTCGAGCACCACGTTGTCCACCTCCACAGAGCCCTTGCCGAGAGAGGCGGACTCAAAAACGAAGGCAAAGCGGGCTTCCGCGGTGCAGTAGGCCGCGGGAATGGACACGCTGCCCTTGCCGGTGACGTACTCGTCCGCATCATCCTCGCTCACAGCGGAGAGGACTGTCTGCGCGTTCCAGATCTCCGTCCAGCTCTGGCCGTTGTTGACGGTCGCCTTGACGGTGAACTTGATGGCCCCGGTCATGACCTCGCTGTAAGCCGCCGCGAAATCGAAGGTGAGGAGCATAT
>CAKSEI010000220.1 GCA_934446285.1 uncultured Eubacteriales bacterium
GTGATAGCGATAACAATAACGGTCAGCTACGCTTTCTGCGCGCTCGTTTATCTGCGCGCAGAGAAGGTGCTCGAAAATATGGGGGCTTTCGCTCTGCCGTCCGTAAAGGTACTGCGTGATTCGGGGCTTTACATATGCCGTTCGGAGCGTATTGTGAGCGGAGATATAATCTTTCTTTGCGCGGGGGATGTTGTGCCCGCAGACGCGAGACTGCTCGAAACCGACGGTTTTACGGTCGATGAAAGTATCTTTTCACTGCCCGCATGCGTAAAAAAAGATGCTGAGCACCTCCCCGCTGCCACCGACGATATAGGCACGCATGCCAATATGGCTTTTGCGGGGACGGTAGTTGTCGAGGGCTCGGCAAAGGCGGTAGTATGTCTAACCGGAAAAAATACTCATATACGCAGAACACATACCGCCTCGCCCGTTGTCTCATACGACGACCTGAGAGTCTTTGACCGCGTGCGCGAAATATGCAGCAGGGTAAGCGTAATCATGCTTATCACCGTTTTTGCTCTTACCGTCGCCTCGCTTTTTATTCCCGAAGCGTCGGTTTTCGACTCGATGCTGTCTCTGCTCTCGCTGTCCGTCGCATCAATGGCGGAGATGTATACCGCTTTCGGCTATATCATTGTCGCGTGCGGTATTTTCGGCGCGGTCAGACAATATAAGTATATAAATTCCGGAGCACTTATAAAGAATACTTCAAAGCTTGATTACGTCTCTAAAATAAGCTGTATCATCGCTCCGCGCACGGGTGGGTACGTCATCGACGACTTGAGCCTTGAGCAAATATATGCTGACGACATTCTCTATAACGCAAGCGAAGATTTGAATGAAAGGTGCGAAAAAATCCTTACCTATGCCGTCGTCTCAACCGGTATATACGGAGCAAAGACTCTTGTCAGCATAAATTCCTCGAGAAACAATGTTTTTACAAACGAGGAGAATGCCATCCTCGCATGCGCCGCCGACAAGTCTCTATATAACTATAATCTCGACAAGACCTTTCCTCTGCTCGACCACATTCGCTCGGACAGCGGAAATCCGTTTGACAGTACGCTCGTATCGGGAGAAGGCTTAAACCTTCTCGTCGTGCGCGGCGACCCCGAGACGGTTATTTCGCGCTGCACCTCTTTTACCGAGGCGGGGCAAAGGCAGGCGCTTTCGGGCGAAAAAAAGACGGACCTTATACTTGCAGCAAAGAGACTGTCAATAGGTGGTTTCAGAGTTTCGGCTGTCGCAACGCGCAAAACGGGCGAAAAAAACCTCGGAGTCTCCGTGCGTGCACATGCGCATCTGACTTTTGAGGGCTTTATCGTATACAGGGAGGATATACTACCCGACGTTGCGAAAAATATCCGTTTCTGCAGAGAGGCGGGGATACGCCCCGTTATGTTTGCTGACTCAAGCGACCGCTCAAACGCCTCTGTCGCGCGTTCTGCGGGTATAATTATCTCAGATGACGAGATTATGACGGGCAGCAAGATGAACGATACGGATATTGGCGTGCTCGCCGCGGACATAAAAAAATACAAGCTCTTTGAGGGATTGAGCACTTCTCAAAAGAGAACAATCATAAGCCTCATGCAGGGCGCGGGAGAGAATGTAGCTTTCGTCGGCTCGTCAGTCTCCGACAGAGCGCTTATCTCCGATGCGGACGTGGGATATTGCCAATGTACGACTCTCTCCGCTCACGCTGACAGGGGCGGGGTCGATATTATGGATAAGAATATTCCCGTAATGCTCAAAAGCTCGTCCGACGGCGCGGGACGCGGATGCGACGCGCTCAAGCTTGCCTCAGATGTCATAGTATCGACTGCCGATAAAGGCGGAAACGGCGGATTTAACGCCGTGGTGAAATCCGTATCCGCTGCACGTAATATTTACGAAAATCTATACAGAATGTTCACTTTTCTCATATGCAGCCAGGCGGCGCGGGCGATACTCGTACTATTCTCGCTTTTTACATCTTTTGCGGAGTTCAGTCCGGTCCAGATAATAATAAGCGGGCTTATCATAGATCTATCCGCCGTTATCGTATTTGCTTTCGACAGGCAGAAAGCAACCATGCCGGACAGAGACGAATATGTGAAGAAACTGAATACGCCTCTGCGTTCCGCCGCACGCGATATATTCTTTGCTCTCGGCTGGGCGGGCGCGTGTGTACTGTGCGCCTTGATTTCGCATTTGTTGTCCTTAGCGGATACGTATAACGTATTCCTGCCTTTCACCCTGTGCCAGCTCGTAAGTCTTGCCGAACACAGGAGCGAGAGAAGTGTTTTCGACAGCGGCAAAAACCTTAATAATATGCTTGTTTTCGTCTTTGCCTCCGTGCTGTCCTTCTGCAC
>CAKSEI010000221.1 GCA_934446285.1 uncultured Eubacteriales bacterium
AGGACAGCATTTTGGAGTTGCTGCCGGTCACATAAATGTCCAAGTTGGACAAGGACTTCAAATCGTTGAGCGCGTCATAGAAGGTGATCTTCTTGCCGTCCGGATTGTAAGGATTCGGAACTTCATCCGACATCTGAATCTCGTCTACAAAGAGATAATATTGGTCTGCACTGTGTTCTACGATTTCCCGGACATGAGAGGCAAGCTCCAACGGATTGCGATAGCGAATATCACGGGTCAAGTCTAATTCAAAGGACAGGATGTGATCTTCGGCAATACCCTCGCCGAGAAGGTAGTTCTTAAACAAATTGCGAAGTAGATAGGACTTGCCGCATCTGCGAATACCGGTGATCACCTTTACCTGACCATCCCACATAAAGGAGATGATTTTCTTCAAATAGCAATCTCGTTTTATTTCCATAGCCCAGCCTCCATTGAAAACTTGATGGCATTATCATGCTACTTTTCAATGGATATTATACTCCAACACGAAAGAGGAATCAACGCTCTTGTTAAAAGGTTTCCTTAAAAATCCAACAACATTTCAATAGCATAAAAAGTAACGAGGTACACGGACATCCGCCTTATTTCAGATAGGCAAGTATATTTTGAAATAAGACAGCCTATTTACCAGTCTTATTTCAAAATGATTCCTTTCATAACAGAGGTATGGTGTTGTTTTCACCGCTCCGGCTGCGGTTTTTTCTTTTGCACAGCAGGCTGCTCCTTGCTTCGCTCCGGCCGTGCCAGACACTCCATCGCCTCGTTGACAATGCAGGAGTGCGTATCCACGGCGTAGTCGCTTGTGCGATTGCCCGCCCGCTCCAAATGTCTCTTGAATTTTGCCGCTGCCTCTCGCGCTGGCAAGTAGAACCGCTCATCGCCGGTACGCTGCTGCATAGTGCAGGCCAACACAAACATACAGCGTTCTTTGCCAAAGTCCGTTTCCCATTTTTGCAGGAAAGCGGGAAAGGTCTGGTCATGGTAGGCAGCTCCGCCTTCCTTTTGGAATACCCTCGCACACTCCATACTGCGCCGATGGTCTGCTCCCCATTCTGCCAGTTCATCACAGGCGTAGGCTTCCTGACGCGATTTCCCGTACATGGGCTGGGCAGGATCACTATACTTTTTCTCCGCACGGTCGCGCAAAATATTATCGGCACAATTTTCCATGCAGCCGCGGATCGCATCCAGTTCTTCACTGTCCTGCTTTAACCAGCCAGCATACATTTCCGCACAGGGGCTTTGCATCTCCAGCAAGACTTGCAGCCGCTTTCCTGTCAAACCAGTGGAGCTATCAAAGAGGTAAAGCAGGTTCTCACGCCACGCGATCTCATAGGCGTTGGAAATGATCTCATCTACTGGTTTTGTCTTGATTTCGGCAAGATACGCATCATGCTCCACCTTTACTTTTTCATAGAGCTGCTGCTCCAACTGCTCCTGCAAAGCATTGTCCATTTTGATCACACTCCTATCTCACCAATCCCGCCCGCATTCGGTGGGCGTAATTGGCCACGCTGTATCGCTTCATGTAGTCATTTTCACTTGGGGCCGGACTGCCTAAGTCCAGCCCCTCCATGCGCGGATCGTCCACACCGTTCAGCACCTCCTCCACTGGAATGACGCGGAGCCTGCCGGAGCATTTCAGCTCGCCGCCAAATACACCTGCGGCACAATGGAAGCTGCGGTCGCCGCACACCCACAGCAGCTTCTTCCCAGCGGGAATATCGCCAAAGGGCTGCTTCAAAACAATGACGGAGCGCAGCTCCGCACCGGCTACCTCATAGTAGCCGGACTGCTCCGCCTTTTCATAAGCGCGGATCAGCTTTTCAAATTTGCGCTGCGGCTCAATATAGAGCCAGCTTTCTTGGTATCCCATAAAAACCTCCTCATAAAAATTATCGTTCCATCTGTGCCGCTGGGCGTTCCCGTGGGCGCGGGGCTTCGTCCGGCTCGGCATCTGCAATCTCCGATTCCTTATGATCCAAATTCAGCAGCGTGTTCAACTCCTCCAACCGCACCGTTTTGGTTTTCAGTTCCTCCTCGCGGGGAAACGGTTTTTCTACCTCCACCTTTGCAGTCTCTAACTGCGCTTGGAAATTGGAAAGCTGCTCCCGACAGGTCTGCTCTTTCACCGGCAGAGCCTCCAGCGCATTGTCCATGCGCTGTAAATTGCCAAACACATCGGTTCCCAGCGTGACCGTGTGGCGGAGCTGCCCGATCATGGTCAGCCGGTATTCCCGTGCGAAAGTGTCAAACCCCAATTCCAGCGTCAGGCCGCGATAGCTGCCGATCTGTGTTGCCTCCGGGGAGAGCATATTCTGGCATATCGTCAGCAGCGC
>CAKSEI010000222.1 GCA_934446285.1 uncultured Eubacteriales bacterium
GAGTAACGGAGGTCATATACTCATTTCATTCGGAGCGGTATCCGGACTGTGCCGCGTATGGCTCGACGGCGCTTACCTCGGTGAGCACTACGGCGGATTCTCGGAGTTTGACTTTACCGCAAAGGTCACTGCGGGCGAGCACAGACTGTGCGTGCGTGTCGACGGCTCGAGCGATAAGCAGACCATTCCCCTGCCCTATGTCGACTGGTTTCACTATTGCGGCATAATCAGGGACGTAGAACTTGCCGAGCTGCCCGAGACATACATATGCCGTGTAAAATACGACTACACGCTCTCGGACGACCTTTGCAGCGCTGAAATGAATGTTTCGCTCACCGCAGAGTCCTTTGCCGACGCCTCCCTTCCCGTTCACGTTTATATCGGGGAAAAGGAGATAGTAAACTCACAGATACAGGTAAAAAAGGGCGAGCGCGAGACTTTCACCTTTGATAATATAACCCTCGATGATATAAAGCTTTGGGACGTAGGTGAGGGCAATCTCTATACCGTGTACGCCATCGCAGGAGATGACGATATGCGCGACAGGATAGGCTTCAGACATATAGAGGCACGAGGGCGTGAGATACTCCTAAACGGTAAACCCGTATTTCTGAAGGGCGTCAACCGCCACGAGGAGCACCCCGACTGGGGCTTTGCCGTGCCGCCGCAGATAAACAGGCGCGACATGGATATAATAAAAGAGCTTAACTGCAACACGATAAGAGGCTCGCATTATCAGAATTCAAGAGCTTTTCTCGATATGCTTGACGAGAACGGACTGCTCTTCTGGAGTGAAATACCAATGTGGGGCTACTCAGCGGAGCGAATGGCTGACCCCGTTGTGATTGCACGCGGACTTGATATGCATACCGAGATGGCGTCCGAGTGCTTTAACCACCCGTCGATTGTCATGTGGGGACTGAATAACGAATGCGCGACGAATACCCCCGAGGGACACAGCCTCTGCTCGCTCTACGCCTCATATCTGCGCATGAACGGCGGCAACAGGCTTATTACCTTCGCGTCGAACGTCATAGAGTGGGACACATGCCTCGATCTCGTTGACGTCGTGAGCGTCAATAAATATATCGGATGGTACGGCGAGGACAGGGAGGGATGGAAAAAGTTTATCCCGTGGCTGCGGGATCGCCTCACCGAGGCGGGAGTACCCGACAAGCCCGTAATAATGTCCGAGTTCGGCGCTGCCGGAATGTACGGCTACACCAGCTTCGACGGCAACAAGTGGACGGAGGAATATCAGGCGGAGCTGATAAGCGACGTCATAGAGCTTTGCCGCGATGAGCCCGGAGTCGTCGGGACTTACGTGTGGCAGTTTTGCGACATTCGCTCGGAGAATGAGCGTGACCGCGCGAGATTTTACAATAACAAGGGCATAGTAAACGAATTCAGACGTCCTAAGCTCGCCTACTATGCCGTCAAGAAACTTTACGGAGAAATAAAATGAAAGACATAACCGAGAGATTTTTAAAATACGTATCTTTTCACACGACTTCGAGCGAGACCTCAGACTCGTTCCCGTCGACCGAGAGGCAATTTAAGCTGGGAGAATATCTCGCAGGGGAATTAAAGGAAATCGGGCTTACCGACGCACGCCTTGACGCGCGCGGATATGTGTATGCGCACCTGCCCGCAAGCGAGGGCTGCGCTCTGCCCCCGCTCGGACTTATTTCCCATATGGACACCTCACCGTCTGTCTCGGGCGAAAATATCCACGCCCGCATTCTTACGTATACGGGCGGAGATATCGAGCTGTCGGAAAAAGAAAAAATCACGCTCGACGATTATCCTTTTCTCGCCGATTACATGGGAAAGGAGCTTATCGTGACCGACGGCTCGACCCTGCTCGGAGCGGATGACAAGGCGGGAATAGCCGAGATAGTCGGAGCGTGCGAATATCTCGCAGAACATCCCGAGATTGGTCACCGCGAGGTATGCGTATGCTTTACTCCCGATGAAGAAGTGGGGCGAGGAGTCGATTTCTTTGACAAGGACGCTTTCGGTGCGCATGAGGCATACACCGTCGACGGAGGCGAGCTCGGAGAGATAGAGTACGAGAATTTCAATGCCGCATCCGCAGTTATCACCGTGAACGGGATAAATATTCACCCCGGCTCTGCAAAAAACAAGATGGTAAACGCGTCGCTTATCGCGGCAGAGTTCATAGGATTTCTGCCGCCCGAACAGACGCCCGCACACACGGAGGGATATGAGGGATTTTTCCATGTTTGCTCGATATCCGGGGACGAGAGCCTTGCAAAAATAAATATTATTATCCGCGACCACGACCGAACGCTCTTTGAGAAGAAAAAGGAGTATATAAA
>CAKSEI010000223.1 GCA_934446285.1 uncultured Eubacteriales bacterium
CTGGTACATTCTCAATCAGGACAGCTTTCGGACGTATTTCGTCAACAATACGCAAGTATTCTTCAAACAAGTGATTACGTGGCTCATCTAAGGAGCGAATTGGTGCATTTACAGAAAATCCCTGGCATGGAGGGCCGCCTGCAATCAAGTCAATCCTACTATGTTCTGCAACCAAGCTATGAAGTTCTTTTTCATCAACATTTCTAACATCGCCAACAACAAACCTTGTTGTTGGATGATTTACTTTATAAGTGTTTGCAAATTGTTCAACCATTTCATTTGCTAGTACAGGGTGAAACCCTGCCTGTTCAAGACCGCACGATAAGCCCCCTGCACCAGCAAAAAGATCTATCATCGCTCCGCTAATCGGTTCTTTTATAATCTCCGACATTGTGTTCTCCTTAATCTTTAGTAGAAATCTCTACAATATCGTCAACCCCACATTGCAGAGCTGTTGTGATTTTCGCAAGACTCTCCATGGAAATAGGCTCATTTTTGCCCATTTTTGCGATGATATTTGTACTAACTCCAGCTATGTCTTTCAATTCGGTTTTTGTCAACTTTCGGTCTATCAGCAGTTTCCATAGGCGATTGTAATTATATATCAAAAGAACTCCTCCTTTTAATCTTCACAATTGCAAAGTGAATAGAATATTAGTATAGCACATGCGATAATAGAATTCAAGATTATCTTGATAAGTCGTGATGTATTGGCCCGCTCACAAATTAGTAGTCGAATTATTCCTGCTATTCAACCTACGCTTCTTTGCGTTCTCGCTTGCTTTCCGTCTGCGTTCCTCGCTGTACGGCGCTTGCAGCCGGATAGACAGTCTGGACTTGTCCAGCACACAGATCACGCCGCCCTGGGCGAAGGATTTTTCCAAGCGGCAAAGGTTGGGGTGCTTCTTGCTGAACGCCGCCAGCCGCTTTCGCAGTCCGGCATTGTAGGTCTGGATGTGGGCGGTGTCCTCGCCCTCGTTGAACAGGATAATGGTTTCTTTCTCATACTTCGTCAAGGTCATACTCATCATCCTCCCATTCAGTTGCCGGACAGCCACTCACGATACGCTCAAAAGCCTTTTCGTAGCGCAGATATGCTTCCATCTCTAAGCGGAGATTGAAGACATACAGCGATACCAACGGTCGGCGGTCGGGGCATTCAGTTCCCTTGCGATTGCAAGAAAGAAATGCTTTGCGACAGGATCGGGGACAAGCTCTACCAGCGTACAGAAACGGTTGACCGTTGCTTCACGGTCGGGGCTGCCAAAGGCGTACAGTGCTTTCTTCTGGTTCATAGTCATAGTTTTATTCTCCTTTGATTTGATAAAACAAAAGCGGCAGGAACTTCACAAGGAAATACCTGTCGCTTTGCTGACGATATAAAATTTTGGGGTCAGGACTTGATAAAATCACGCAGTCCGTAGTTAATAACGGCGATTCTGATAATCAGCCATTCCGCAATGTGAGGGATGATAAAGACCACAAAGGCAACTGCCAGCAGTCGGAGCGTTTCTGCTCCTGCGCTGATACCGAACATCCATCCGGCAATCGTTATCAGGAACATCAGCCCGGCAAGCAGATTGAAGATAGCTGTCGAGAACTGCGTGAAGAAGATACCGACCCATTGTATCAAGGTGACTGCCACAATCAGCGGCAGCACCAGCAGCTTGAAGATTAGCTTTATCAATCCCATGGTTTCCTCCTTGCTTAGCTGTAAATCAGTTCGTCCTTAATGACTTCCTCTGCCTGAGCCACACAAGCGTTCATCTGGCGAACCCATTCAAGCTGATCTGTGGCTTTGAGCCGTTCGGTCACGCCGTAGTGTTTCATCAGCTGGGGAAGGATGATGTTCATACGGCTCTTGGCGGCGGCTTCAATTTCCGCACAATGGGGATATAGCGTTTCGCTCAGCACCATCTCCGAAAAGAGAAACGGCTGTGCTATCCGCAGATACGCCTTTCGCATCAGCCCCCACTTTCCAAGACGGATATTCGGGTTTTGCAGTTGAATGTCGGGGATGTAGTAATCTCCGCTCTTAATGAAGTTCAGTTCCATAGTGTCCTCCTTAATGCTTGTCGCTGATGATTTCAATGCGCTCATACAGCCCGGAATCATCGTTCAGAAACAGGTTCTTGTGATGCTCTGCTTCGGCAAGAGAACGATAGTAATATTCCTCGTCCGGCTTGCCGTCCTTGCGGACAAATCTGACTATCCATAACTCGTTCATGCTGGAATATCCTCCTTTTCTGCTTTCTTTTTGTGGTAGTCCTCTCTGCGCTTGGCAAGGTGGGCTTCGTATCGTTTCATGGCTTCGGGG
>CAKSEI010000224.1 GCA_934446285.1 uncultured Eubacteriales bacterium
ATCCTGCCCGTGCTCTATTCTTCTCACACTCAGCTCGTGATTGCCCGTCTTATAGTCGACTATGCGGATATAAACGACGTTCCCGCGCTTATAGGTGTCAACGCTGTCGAGCCTGCCGCGCATCTTTACCGTGCCGCCGTCCGGCAGATGCACCGTATACGGCTCAGCCCCGTCCGAGCCGTCCGAGACGGACATCTCGAAGAATGCGGGGCGGAAGTCGCTGTCGGCAAATTCTCTCTGAATGTTTTTTATGAGTATGACCGAGGTCCTGCGTATACGTTCAAGCAGCACCGATAGCCTTACGGGAACGGCGCGCGGGTCGATGAAAATATTCCGTATGTATTCGTCGGTAAGGTTATTTACCGTTTCGTTTATCTCCGCGTCGTCTATGTCCATGCGCAGCTCCCCACTTTTTGTCGCGTAAGTGAGAAAGCGCTCGAGCAGCATATGAACGAAGTTTCCCGTGTCGGCGGTGCGGAAGTCGGGCTTTTTCTGTTCTTTTAAGCGCAGTACGTACTTGCAGTGATAGGAAAATTCGCACTTTGAAAACGTGTCGAGCCTGCTCTGCGTCATATTCATGTCGTGCGGAAAAATTTTCTCCGCTGCCTGCGCTCCGATATTCTCATCCGTCTGCGATATAGGCATCTTCATTGCGTCAAGCCGCGCACGGTAGAGGGGGTCGCGTGAATAAATGCGTGAGAGTGCCTCTCCTGTTTCACTTTGCCGCTCTGCGGCTGCTATGTCAAAGGACGCGCCGTACTCCTCCGCGCGCACATGGGCGGGAAGAGAAGAGCAGACGGTTTCGCTTACCGAGGGAAAAAGTTTTTTTATCTGAACATATCCGACCGAAGGGCGGTACTTCTCGCCCGCGACAGAGCCGTCGGGGCAGCTGACTGTGAGCGTATCTGACGGAGAGAGTGCGGCTCTGTAAAAATAAAGCAGTTCCTCGGAGCTTTTTTCGTCCCCGTAAGATGCGGTCTTTATGCCGAACTCCTCGAGAGTCTTTCTCTCGCTGTCGGTAATGAGAGACGAGTCTGCAGCCGAAGCGGGGAAGATCCCCTCGGCTGCGCCCGCCACATATACGTGCTTTACTTTGCCGAGACGCAGAAGAGAAGCGTCCCCTACGGTTATCTCATCTTTTCCCGCGGGTATCCTGCCTATGTCCGAGTCGGAGAGAACCGTCAGCAGAAGCTCGCGGAAAAGCTCTGCGCTTACCTGCATATCTCCCGCCGTTTTTACTATGGTATCAAGCGCGTCGAGCAGCGCGTTCCATACGGCGTGAGCCGTACCGGGTTCATTTTCGGATATTGATTTCGCGAGAGAAATATCCTCCGCGAAGTGCCATACCGATTCGCATGCCTCGCGTGCGCTGCATCCGTCCTCAAAGCAGGAGAAAAATCTCTCGAGCGGTTCTGTTGTTCGCCTGCGCATGTCGGACAGGCGCCCGAGCAGCTCGTCTGCCTCATCGCTGCGCTCCTCGGTATAGCCGTCGGGATTCATATTCCATTCGCAGCCGTCGTGCCAGCGCCTGCCGGTGATGCCCCATGTCTCGGTATAGTTTTCGAGCAGATTGCATTCATCCTGACTAAGCACGCCGACTCCGCTCTTTAAGTATGAGAAAACGTCGTCCGTGCGCCAACCCGATATACAGACACCGAGTGCGGAGAGGACGCACTTGACCGCCGGGGACATGGTTATGTCCTCGCGCACAGACATGAAGTGCGGCATGGAGTATTTCTCGAACATGCGGTCTATAACTCCCGTGTACATGCCGATATCGCGTACTATCACGGCGTAGTCGCGGTATCTTTCGCCCGCGCGCACTCCCGCGTGAATGCTCGCGGCTATATATTCGCATTCCTCGTATATATCGCGTGCCCGTGCGAGCTTTATTCCGCTGCACTCCCCTTCATAAGGCAGGCGGGAGAAATCGAAGAGGGCATCGCGCAGAAAAACAAGTGCGGGGTCTTTATACCGCCTGTTTTCATTAAGGTGTAAGTCGCGCTTTTTAAGTCCGCCCTCGCGCACAAGCCTGTTTAACATTAAATCCGTTGAGCGGGGCAGCGCGTTATATACCGTGTCGCCTCCGTCATATGCGAGGGTTACGGAGCACTCGGCGCAGCACGAAAAAATATGGCGCAGAATGTTTATCTCCGCTCCCGTATAGCCGTTGAAAGAGTCGATAAAAAAGCTGTACGGGCGCAGAAAGTCAGAGCCGCACAGCACATCGTCGAGCAGGGCGAGGTCGTCCTCGGGGTCGCGTCCCAGCTCGCCGAGAGCAGCATCGTAAGCCGAGCTTATCAC
>CAKSEI010000225.1 GCA_934446285.1 uncultured Eubacteriales bacterium
GGGCGCAGCAGCTCGTACATCTGCTCATAAGCTGCGGCGTCCTTTCGCATGAAGCAGTCGTACCGTCCGGCGTTTTTATCCCAGAAATTTTTTTGCTTTTCCATTGTCCTGTCCTCATAGCAAGATGTTAAATCCATCTAACTCACATGGATGGCACAGACGGGTTAGAGCAGGCTAACCGCAGTCCTTTGAAAAAGCCGCATCGCTGCGGCCTTTCCGCTTATTCAAATAGTTCCCGGCAAGCGCCGCGCACCAGCGTTTCCAGCACCTGCGGGTAAAGCGCCCCGATCTGCTCCTGATGGGAGACGGTTAAAATCAAGCCGCGCACCGTGGCCGCTGCCAGTGCCATGCCGCCCTTCGGCTGCAAGCCGCCCCCTTCCAGCAGGGCACGGATGTGGGTCTCGTCGTCGTGATAGTGAGCGGTCTTCACTTCCTCCGGCAGTCGGTGCAGGAGAAAATCCGCGTCATTTTCGATGAACACAAAGGCTTTCGTCTCGGCCAGCCACCGACAGGCCGCCAGGATCGCCGCTGCCGCGCGGTCGGCAGGCAATAAGGCTGTATTTTCCTGCAAAGACTTCTGCGCCGCTGCGAAACACTCTGTATGGATATCCTCCAGCACGGCGAAAAACAGCAACTCCTTGGAATCAAAGAATTTATAAAACGATCCCTTGGAAATACCGACGGAATTTGTCAGCTGCTCCACTGAGGTTTTCCGCATCCCGATGGTAATGCCGCAGCGCCGGGCTGCTCGGATCAGGTCATTGCGGATTTGTTCATTCTGCTCGTCTGTAAAAGCCACTGCGCACGCTCCTTGGATTTATGACCACATTTATCATTTCAGTCAAATTGTAGCACGATCCGAAGATGTTGTCAACGGCGTCGTTTTGCTTTCCATCATGATCAAATCAGATCCAGCCGTTCCATCTCAAACGGCACAACCACGGATTTCAGCAATCTCGCCTTCGGCAATGCTGTGGTTGCGCTGGGCAATGGTCAGCAGTTCATCCGCAGATACGCTTTCATCCTTGTATCCGCTTTGGACGGCAAACTCGGAAATGACTTCTGCGCGGTTTTTGCCGAATTGTTATAAATCGCGCCAATCTGCCGCATGTGCCGATACTTCGCAAGGCTGGCAAAGGAACCGGCTTCGACCATCATGCGGCAGAACAGCAGCCCGTCCAGGACATAGTGTTTCGCGTATTTCAGGAACTCCGTTTCCTGCTCCGGGTCGAACCTCGGCAGACAGTACAGCAGCATTTGCAGAACTTCCAGCTTGTAGTCCAGAAAGCGCGCCGGATCGTAACGGTCAATGCCGTTGCGGGTGAGAAAGCGGTAAATCGCGCTGTTCAGACACCTTTCAGCGTGGTGCAGGAAGAAGTAGAAGCACAGCAACTCAGAGAAAACGATCGGCTGTGCTTTTCTGTTCTATCCAATTACGCCCGTGTCCTGCGGAGATGGAAGGTGCAATATGCAGCAAAAGCACCGGATAAGCGGTTCGTGGAAGCCTGTCACAAGCTGGACGAGGCGGAGTATTACTTGGATATTCTGTGCGCCGGGGATTCCCATGAACGTGCCGAGGTTGTCAGTTATCTGCTTGTAGATGGTCGGTTGGACAAGCTCAAGGAAACAATCAATGGGAGGGATGCAGCGTGAACAAGAAGTATGCCGGGTTGGATTTTCCAGCATGGTTCGATGGCAAGGATGTCAATGAGGCAGCTTTTTGCCGGGAGTTTCTATCGAAAAACAAGCTCATCTATGCGGACAAAACACTTTTATTTTCTGTATTTTGAGGGAGTAAATCCATAATACCTTTTGAATATTTCAATCAATCTACTGGGGTTGGAGTATCCAACAATTCTTGAAATTTCCGCAATGGTGAGGTCGGTCTGAATAAGCATATGCTCGGCTACAGAGATTCTTTTCCTCTGAATGTATTCAGTAATGGACATATTATAAACTGACTTAAATAGCTTTTTCATTTTGCTTTCACTCATACATGCAATGGTGGAAAGCGTCTGCAACGTAATATTAAAACTGTAATGTTCGTCCATGTAATGCGTTAGTTCAGCTAATGCCTGCAAATCTGTTTTGTTAATGGGCTGGCCATTCTCTTCATTTAGTCTGTTTTCTTTCAAATATGAAGCAAGATAAGAGATGATTTCATATATTTTTGCTTCTACTGTAATTCTGGACGCTTTCATGGAAAGCAGATACTCATATAGGCTTTACATCGCTTGACAAGGGCACACAGCCCTTTGTCGTGTGCGATGGATAAGTAAAAGTCAAATTTTCCACTCAATCG
>CAKSEI010000226.1 GCA_934446285.1 uncultured Eubacteriales bacterium
ATGGTGGGAACAATAGGGCTCGAACCTATGACCCTCTGCTTGTAAGGCAGATGCTCTCCCAGCTGAGCTATGCTCCCGTGTTTGCAAATGTCGTCTGCAACGGACAATATTATATCACGGCATATGTCATTTGTCAACACCTTTACACTATTTTTTTGCAAAAAAATCGGGCGGTGCGCTTTTACCTAACCATGCAGCCCGTAAGACAGGCGCAGTGCGGAGAAGCAGCGGGTTTTTCGCGCAGAAATTCACGCGCCTTTTTAAGTCCCGCCGTCCCTCTTTTCGTTTGCGAAAGCTCCCGCGCGCGCCCATCTTACCAGGTCGTCCACGTCAAAGCGGTATTTCTTCCCGCAGAAGTGGCAGCACGCCTCTATCACGTGATTTTGCCGTATTATGTCCATGAGCGTCTTTTTGCCGAGGGTTATAAGGTTTCTCTCCATGCGTTCCCGCGAGCAGTCGCAGACATACGCGGGCGACAGCTCGTCAAATACGTCATAAGGTATGTCGGCAAATGCTATATTTGCTATTTCTCTGCAGGAAAGCCCGGAATCAAAGAGCCTCGACACGTTGCTGATAGCGGGAATATTTCGCTCTATGAGGTCGACGGTCGCTTCATCTGCTCCCGGCAGCAGCTGTATTAGGATACCTCCCGCAGCGCGGCAGGAATGGTCGGTATCGACAAGCACGCCGAGCGAACAAACGGTCGGTATCTGCTCACTCTCGGCAAAATATGAGGTTATATCCTCGGCTATCTCGCCGCTGACTATCTCGGTAACTCCGACGTAGGGCTGTCCCTCTCCCGTGTCCCTGACGACGGTCATAGTGCCCGCGCCTATGATTCCCGAGACATCAAGCTTGCCGTTCGGCTTATCTGGCAGGTCGGCTCTCGGTTCGCCTATATAACCCTTGACATTTCCGCAATAATCGGAAACGGTGAGCACGCCGCGCGCAATCCCGTCACCCTTGAAGCTGAGGGTAAGTGTATCGCCCTCGTCCTTGAGCATGCAACCCATGAGCGACGCCGCGGTAAGCACGCGCCCGAGGGCAGCGGTCGCAGTAGGCGCAGTACCGTGCAGCCCGTGCGCCCTCTCAACAATATCGGTAGAATTTAAAACAAGTATCCGTGCGCTGCCGTCTCTCGACATTGCACGCAGTAATTTTGCCATATCAAATCTTCTTTCTCAGTTTAAAATACCAGCGCTCGTCATTGTCGCACGCCTGCCTCGTATACAGGTCGCCGTACACTCCGCAGACCTCAAATCCGCATTCCTCCGCCGTCCGTACAAGCGTCCGCATATCGTAGCAGCGCTCCGTCTGATCCTCGCTCTGCCTCTCGTAGGTACCGTCGGGAAGAGCCGTGAATACATCGAGCGCAAAATCGCACAGCCCGTCCTCGTATGCATTTCTCCACGTGAGCAGCACCCCGTCGTCCTCGAGCACATAGTGATTGTCGCCGTAGACATTCTCGAATTTATACGGAGTATTCACGTCAAAAAAGAAATAAGCGTCGGGGACGAGAAATTTATTCACCCCGGAAAAGCAGCTGCGAAGCGCTCCGTCCGCCGTAAGGTAATTTATGCTGTCAAGGCAGCATACCGCCCCGTCCGCCGTACCGTATAGGTCAAGGGCGGTCATATCCTGACAGAGCAAAAGAGGAGAGAGCCCCTGCTCCTCCGCCTTTTCCCTCGCCCGGGCGAGCATATCACACGAAATATCCGTGCCTATCATGTCAAAGCCTCTGCGCGCAAGAGGCAGCGTGATATTTCCCGTACCGCACGCAAGGTCAAGTACAGTCCCTCCCGCGGGCAGCTGACGGGCGAGCGCATCAGCCCACGCCTCATAGTCAATCTCACCGTTAAGGTCGTCATACCAATGCGCCAAGGCGGAATACGGGATGCTCATTTTTCTCCCTCCGCGAGCAATTTCACGACCCTTTTATACGCGCCGTTTCCCGTTCGAAGGCAGCGCTTAACACGGCTGATTGTCGCCGTGCTCACGCCCGTAGCCGAGGCGATCTGAGCATAAGTATGTCCCTCCTCGAGCATGACAGCCGCACGCAGTCGGCGCGAAAGCTCTCGCAGCTCCGCGAGAGTGCACAAATCCTCAAAAAATTCATAGCATTCGTCACTGTTTTCAAGAGATAAAATCCCCCTGAAAAGTTCGTCTATCTGCCTGTCTCCGAAATTTTCCTTCATTGCTTCCCCCTTATATCAATTAAGAAAAGATAATCGTCGCACATAAACTTGCCCTCATCAAGGAAAACAAGCGT
>CAKSEI010000227.1 GCA_934446285.1 uncultured Eubacteriales bacterium
TACCTTGTACTGCTTTCCGCCGGTTTCTATTACTGCAAACACGAAAAGCACCTCTCTTTCTTTATGTGCAAAAGCACGGACTCGCTAAATTCGGTAAGCAATGCTTTTTTGACCGAACATTATGCGGCATATTATTATACCATGTGTTTATACGTTTGTCAAGCGTTCATTTGCTCTTTGTGCGCTCTTTACCGTATTTTTGAGGAGCATTGTTATCGTCATCGGTCCTACGCCTCCCGGGACGGGGGTTATAAACGAGGCTTTCTTCCCGACGGCATCAAAGTCGACGTCTCCCGTCAGCTTACCGTCGGGCAATCTGTTCATGCCGACGTCGATTACGACTGCGTTTTCCTTTACCATGTCACCCGTGACAAATCCCGCTTTTCCTACGGCTGCTATGAGTATATCCGCCTCACGTGTGATTTTTGCGAGGTCGCGCGTATGCGAATGGCATACCGTCACTGTGCCGTTTGCGTGGAGCATGAGCATAGCCATAGGCTTGCCCACTATATTGCTCCTGCCGATAACTACGCACCTTTTCCCCTCGCAGCTTATCCCGCTGTATTTGAGCAGTGCCATTATGCCCGCGGGAGTGCACGGAAGAAAGTCGTAGTCTCCTATCATAATTTTTCCGACATTCTCGGGGTGAAAGGCATCTACGTCCTTCTCGGGAGAAATTGCGCGTATCACCGCGCCTTCGTCTATTCCGCGAGGCAGAGGCATCTGAGTGAGTATTCCGTGTATCCCGGGGTCGCGGTTGAGCTTTTCAATAAGGCTTAAAAGTTCCTCCTGTGACGTATTCTCGGGCAGAGTATAGGTCTGCGAGAGTATGCCTACCTCTTCACATGCCCTTTGCTTGTTTCTCACGTATACCGCCGATGCGGGGTCGTTTCCGACAAGTATGACCGCAAGTCCGGGGACTGTTCCTTTCTCCACGAGAGATGCAACAGAAATTTTTATTTCTTCTCTTATTTTTTTTGAAATTTCCTTACCGTTAATTATCTGTGCCATTTTCAGTTATTTTATCCCCGTCATCAGCCGCTTTTTTCGCGAACGGCTGCGCCGTCTTTCCTTTTTTTCGTAATTGCGTCATTATAATGAGCGCGAGTGCTCCGAAGATGACGCTGAGAAGTCCGATAAGCTGCGAAATGCGTATCGAACCTATATACAGACTGTCCGTGCGGAAGCCCTCCGTCACGGTGCGTACAAGCCCGTACCACATTATGTAGCATATAAATATCTGACCGTTGAATTTTTTCTTATCGTACATGAGCATGAGAAACGCAAAGCCGACAAGATTAAAGATGAATTCATACAGAAACGTGGGGGTCACGTACTCTCCGTTTATTGTCATAATGAGTGGAAAGGAGGTGCTGCCGGAGATGTCGAAAAGCCGCCCGAAGAAGTCCCACGTCGTCACCGAGCCGAAAGCCTCGGCATTAAAAAAGTTTCCCCATCTGCCTATCGCCTGAGCGAGCAGGAGCGTCGGAGCTATCATATCGGCAATTACCGAAAAGGGTATATGTCGCACGCGCGAAAAGACTATTGCCGCCGCGGCACCGCCTATAATGCAGCCGTAAAAACCGAGTCCGCCCTCCCATATCTTGAAGAAGTCGAGAAAGCTCGAATATTTATCAAGCGAAGTTAGGACATAATAAGCCCGTGCGCCGATTATCCCGGCGATTACCACCCACATGGCGAGGTCAATTATGTCGTCGCTCTTGACGTTTTCCTTTTTCGCGTGATAGCATACTATAAAGTACGATATGAGTATCGCCGCAGTTATGAGTATCCCGTACCAATAGATATTGCGTCCGAAAAGAGAAAAAGCGATTCTGTTCACGTGCAGGTCGTTTATACCGATATTCGGAAATGAAATAATATTCACCATTATTTTTTCTCCTTTTCAGGTCTTATTACAGAGACGGTCTGAGACTCGGGTGCGAATAGCGAGCGGATGAGCGAGTCGCATATATCCTTTGTTACGTGCGAGAGCTGCTCGGGCATATCAAAGATGTCCACTCCGTCGATTATATTTGACATGAACAGAGTATTTATTTCCTCCGAGGAGTCAAAGCTTTTTACCGTTTGAGCATATACGACCTTTTTTGCACGCTCGAAAAGCTCGGGATCAAGTCCGTTTTCCTTAATTCTGTCGATATATTCGCGTATTTTCTTAACGGCAGAAGTCGGGTCGTCCGATTCTCCCGATATCTCGATAAAAGAGAAAGCCTCGCACAGCCCATGGGATGAAGAAAGAT
>CAKSEI010000228.1 GCA_934446285.1 uncultured Eubacteriales bacterium
AATGAGACGGTGGACGGCATGGGACATGATGATCTGTACCAGGAAGGCTGTATCGCGCTTTGCCGCGCGGCGGTTTCTTACCGGGAGGAAATGGGAGCATTTCCCGCTTACGCCAGAACCGTTATCCGAAATTATTTGCTGGATCGCTGCCGTGAGATCCAATCCGCGCGAAAAAATCTGCCGTTGTTGTCGCTGGATGCTTTTGCCGAGATGGGAGCGCCGGAGCCGGTCAGCCCTTTTCATACAGAAGATCTGATCTCTGATGTTTCCTCCGACGCCCTGCTCTCCCATTTCAGGAACCGCTACCACGGCACCGCCCGGCTTGGGATCGAAGCGATGGAGCTGCGGGTCAGAGGCTACAGCTGCGCGGACATTGCCAAACTGTATCAAAAGAAACCAAACTACATCGGAGCCTGTATCTCACGGGCGGCGGAAAAGCTGCGCCGGGAGCGGATCGTGCGGGAGTTCTATACCGCCTGCACGGAACAGGATATCAAGAGCGCATAAGGAGGAGTTCGTATGGCAGAAAAAACACTTTATACGGCGTTGGGACATTTCCGCTGCCGACACGATGGCGGAGGCCGGCGTTATCCGGTCATTCTCATGGATCACCGTGAGTTCGGAATGGATCCGCAGGAGATGACGCTTTGGACTGCGCTGTGCTGGCGGCTGACAGACCGGCAGCGTGCAGAGGACTTCTATGAACAGCTCTCCAACGGAATGGAGCTTTTCCCTCGGCGCAGCTTTTCAGACTGCCTTGACCGGCTCGTAACACGGGGGCTTGTTGCCAAGGGCAGCGGCACGACGGATTTTGACGCGCTCTATGACCTTCTCGGCGAGCTTTATGTTGTTCCCATCTCAAGCAGCTTTCCCCTGAAGGTGGTGACCTTTCTGAAACTGCTGTGCAGCGGAACGGCTCCTGGGTCGGCTGCGGCACTCTTTCGGCGGGATCGGCGCACAGAGCCGGAACGGCACATTATGGACCTCAGCCGCTGCGCGCCGCTTTCCACGGCGGAACTGGTTCGATGCGCGGAATGCGATATTTCGGTTGCCGTCGGCAGTCAGCAGACGCTTGCGCTGCTGTATGGCGATCAGGAGACGACCAGCGACAACATCGTATCGGAAATGCGGACTGCCGCAGCTTGTCAGTCTGTGACAGCGGCGGTTGCCAATCTCTATCTTCGCAAGCAGGTCATCTTTGAGAGGGCCTGTGCATGAGCGGGTTTGAAAACTGGCCTGCTTCGATCCTGCGGCGGTGGCTCTTATCCGCCGCCGCAGGGCCGGTCATTTTCCTGATAGGGCTGGCAGGCCGCATTGCCCTGCACGACCCAACGCTTCTGACGCTCAGCACCTTATTAGCATCCTGTATGGTCGTTCGATGTATTCTTCTGTTTCAAGCGATTCGTCATGGGGACTATGAAACGGTGGAGGGCGTGTGTGTCACCATCAGGCGAGCACCCTTGGGAGGACACCAGCGTATCCGGCTGATGGATGAATCCGGCACTGCGCATGACCTCCTGCTGGATCGGCGTCAAAGATTTCTGATTGGCAGCAGCTACCGCGTCTATCTTCAAAGCCCTCCCGGAGCCGCGCTGCCGGAAGCAAGGATACCCCATGGCGCACTGCTGGGGCTGGAGGAGATTGAGGAGTGCCGGGCCGAATCGGAGATAGACTGTCAGGCTGCTGCACAGGAAGACTCAGATATCATAAAAACGGAGAGATTCAATGAGTAAGCGTAGGAAAGTTCCAAATTCCCACGATGGATATGCTGTTACCTGCAAAAAAACAATGACCCAACACGTATTTACTAAATGGAAAGGAAAATCACAATGTCTTTTGCAAAAACCTTTGGGCAGCGTCATGTACTCCGTTTTTTGAGCAGTCATATTGATCTTTCCGGCTGCCGTATTACCGCAGCTTCTCCCGTCGGTCTGCGGGTGACCGATGGCGTACACAAGCTCTGCCTGAAAAGCACAGACGGCTGCATTCAGCGTGAAGATGATCCGAACAGTGTAGCGCCAGAGCCTATTGAACCCTATGAGCAGACGGAACGCCGCTCTGCCCAAGTCATATATGGGGAGTTGAGCCGGATGCCTCGGAAGCTCACTTTACAACAGGCTGTGGAATTGCCGGAAAGCCTCTTGCGTCACTTCCTCTCGCACCCGCAGCTCTCCGATGTTGATGTGCGCCGCCTTGTGGATACCGGAAGTGTGGATGAGGACGCTTACACGAGTATGCTCCTAT
>CAKSEI010000229.1 GCA_934446285.1 uncultured Eubacteriales bacterium
GCTGTGGGCATGTGCGCGGGCAAAAATGTCAAGCTCGCCGAGAGCCAGGCGCGTATGCTCCGACCGGAATTCTTTGCAATGGCGGACGAGGGAGCGGCACGTGAGTTAAAAACCGTCCTTGCCGATACGGATATTACGGTCCTTGCGGGATTAGAGGGAATAAAAGAAATGATAGCGCGCTCACAGGCAGACATTGCCGTAAATTCGATAATGGGACGCGCCGGACTTGAGCCGACCCTTGCAGCGATAGAAAAGGGAATGAATATAGCCCTCGCAAATAAAGAAACGCTTGTGGCTGCCGGAAAAATCGTTATGGCTGCCGCACGCAGAGAGGGAGTGAAAATCCTCCCCGTTGACAGCGAGCATTGCGCTATAGCTCAGTGCCTTACAGCCGGCAGGCACGAGGAGGTATCGCGTCTCATCATTACCGCGTCGGGCGGACCTTTCTTCGGCAGGACGCGCGATGAGTTGAGAGATATAACTCCCTCAATGGCGCTTTCTCATCCGACGTGGAATATGGGCGCGAAAATAACCGTTGACTCGGCTACCATGATGAATAAGGGCTTTGAGGTCATAGAGGCGTGCCGCCTCTTTGATATTCCGCCTGAGAGAATTGACACGATAGTTCACCGAGAGAGCGTCATACATTCCATGGTTGAGTATAACGACCGCTCGGTCATAGCACAGATGGCTGTGCCCGATATGCGCATGTGCGTAAGGTACGCTCTCTTTTATCCGGAGAGAGTAGAGTGCAGCGCGCAGAGGCTCGACCTTGCGTCTATAGGAAAGCTGACTTTCTACAAGCCCGATTTCGAGAATTTTCCGCTTCTCGGCGCAGCATACGATGCTCTGCGGCGCGGTGGTGTTATTCCGTGCGTTCTCAATGCCGCAAATGAGGAGGCTGTCTCACTTTTCCTCGCGGGTAAGATACGCTTTACCGACATTTTCTCATCGGTGTGCGAGGTTACATCGGCTTTTAAAAATATCGACTCTCCCGACCTTGACGACATCTATTCGGCTGACGGTGAGGCACGCAGAGCCGTTGACGGGTATTTCGGAATATGAGTACTGTTTTAAATATAATTTTAGCTCTGTTTTTATTCGGTCTGCTCGTGCTTATACATGAGTTCGGGCACTATATTTTCGCGCGCATTTTCGGCGTGACGGTAAACGAATTTTCCGTCGGTATGGGTCCGGTTCTCTTATCGCGAAAATCGAAGAAAACGGATATTCTTTATTCGCTGCGCGCCCTGCCGATAGGCGGTTACGTCGCCATGGCGGGCGAGGACGGACAGAGTGATGATGCAAACGGACTGTCGTCAAAGCCCAAGTGGCAGAGGGCGATTGTCCTCGCCGCAGGCGCTGTCATGAACATATTACTCGGCTTTATTCTCATGGCGGTATGCGTCACCTCCTCTCCAGCGCTCGGCTCGACCGTTGTCGCGGGCTTTGCCGAGGGGGCAACATCGTGTGAGAGCGGACTTGAAGTAGGAGACGAGATAGTCTCCGTCGGCGCACGGCGTGTTCATATCCCGTATGACCTCTCATATGCGATATCGTATTACGGTGCGGAAAAGCCCTCCGTTACTCTTATCCGCGCGGGAGAGAAAATTACGCTTGAGAATGTTACCTTTCCCACTCAAAGCGAAAGCGGGGTGATATTCGGAGTGCGCGACTTCAGCCTGAGGGCGGAGAAAAAGAATTTTGCGAGCGTCTGCAGACATACCTTCTATCAGTCGATTACAACCGTGCGTGTCGTATGGGAGTCGCTTGTTGATCTTATACGCGGGCGGTACGGACTTGAGGCGCTCTCGGGACCCGTAGGTGTCACAGGCTCTATCGGCTCGGCTGCGAGCAGCGGGGTGAGAAGTCTGTTAATGCTGCTTTCGCTTATCACCGTAAACCTCGGGATATTCAATCTGCTGCCTTTTCCGGCTCTTGACGGCGGCAGACTGCTTTTTCTTCTCATAGAGGCTGTGCGCGGAAAGCCCGTCAAGCCTCAAATTGAGGGCGCGGTGAATTTTGTCGGACTTATATTGCTCTTCGGTCTTATGGCTGTTGTAACTCTTAAGGATATTATAGGTTTATTCTCATGAAAAGAAGACATTCGAAAAAGATAAAGGTAGGAAATATATTTATCGGCGGAGACTCTGATATATCTGTCCAGTCTATGACGAATACCCGCTCTCAGGATTACGAAAAGACTCTTTCTCAGATG
>CAKSEI010000230.1 GCA_934446285.1 uncultured Eubacteriales bacterium
GGCCCTGGGCTGATGCCGAACGAAATCTGGAAGCCCATACCCGGGTACGAGGGCTTGTATGAAGTCTCAGACCGGGGACAAGTCAGAAGTCTGGACCGGATGTGCCCGGGCCGGGATGGCCGGTCGGAGCTGCACAGGGGGAAGGTACTCCGCCCCCAGAAGCTCAAAAACGGCTATCTGGAAGTGAAGCTCAGAAAAGACGGGGCCAGTAAGCATGGCCTGATTCACCATCTGGTGGCCGCCGCCTTTCTGGGCGCCCGCCCAAGTGGGCATGACGTGCTCCACAGAGATGGCCGCCGTCAGAACAACGCGGTCGAAAATCTGAGCTACGGGACCCGCGCGGAAAACCTGCACAGCACTTACGCTTACGGTGGGCGGCAAGCGAGCGGAAAACTGACCCTCCGAGACGTGTCCGAGATCCGTCAGCGGATCTCCGCCAGAGAGGGGGACCGGACCATTGCGGAGTGCTTCGGTGTACATCCTGCCGCTATATACCACATCCGCGTTGGGAAAACCTTCGCGTGGTTCAAGGAGGAGGATTAAATGCCGCCTGGATTACACGCCGTCCTGTCTGCGTCCAGCTCGAAGCGGTGGCTGTCCTGCCCGCCCTCTGCCCGGCTGGAGGAGAAGCTGAAGGGTATCTTCGGCGAGAAGTCCTCCCCCTACGCAGAGGAGGGCACGCAGGCCCACGCGGTGGCGGAGCTCAAGCTGCGCCGGGCAAACGGGGAGATCAACGAGTTCAGCTACAAGGCCCAGCGGGAACAGCTGGGCCCGATGGAGCGCAGTTATGAGATCGCGGTGGACACCTACTGCGACGAGGTGCTGTCCCGCTACTACACGGCGCAGAAGATCGACCCCGGCGCAGTGCTGCTGCTGGAGCAGCGGCTGGACTTCTCGCCCTGGGTCCCGAGCGGGTTCGGCACCGGCGACGCGGTGATCATCTCGGACAAGACTCTGGAGGTCATGGACGCCAAGTTCGGGTCCGGGGTGCGCATCGTCGCCATGGGCAACACACAAGCCCGGCTGTACGGCCTCGGGGCCATCAATGTTTTCGGGCTCCTCTATGACTTCACCCACGTGCGGAACACCATCATCCAGCCCCGGGTGAACGAGGACCCGGTGACGGAGGAGACCCTGACCCGGGAGGAGCTGGAGGCCTGGGGCGAGAGCATCCGCCCGGCGGCGGAGCTGGCGTGGAAGGGGCTGGGCGAGTACAAGCCCGGCGACCACTGCAAATTCTGCGCCGCCCGCGCCCTGTGCGCCGCCCGGGCCGCCGAGGCCATGCGGGGCTTCACCCACGGCTTCGCCACGCCGGGGCTCATCGACGACGCGGACATCCCCGGCATCCTGGAGGTGGCCGACGTCGCGGAGAGCTGGATCCGTGACGTCCGGGCCTATGCCCGGAATCAGGCGCTCCGGGGACAGCAGTGGCCCGGCTGGAAGCTGGTCCGGGGGCGCAAGGGCAACCGGGCCTGGAAAGACGAGGAGGCCGTCCGGGAACAGCTCATCCGGGCGGGATACACCGAGGAGCAGTACGCGGTCCATAAGCTGCGGCCCCCCGGCGAGATCGAGAAGGAGCTGGGCAAGCAGGCCTTCAGCGCGCTGGTGGCAAAGTACGTCACGCAGGCCGAGGGTGCGCTGAACCTGGTGCCCGAGAGCGACAAGAGGATAGAGTTCGCCGCAGCAGACGCGGACTTTTCCGATATGGCGGGAAGCGCGGAGGATAGACCCGCAGGGGAGTTTGGAACGGAGTGAGGGCGAGCGGAGGGGCGGAAGCCGCCCCGCAGACCAGCCCGAATCGAAGCGAAAACGACCCGGCCGCGGGTCCAATCCGAAGCGTGACAATACCGACAACCCTACATCTGAAACCTGAAGGAGAAATGCAAAATGGCAAACTACAACAAGAAGATCAGTGACACCTGCGTTCGTCTGGGCGAAGTCCGCTTTTCCTACGCCCACGTATTCGAGCCTCGCCAGAGCGACAACGGCGGCGAACCCAAGTACAGCGTGTGCATCCTGATCCCCAAGACCGACAAGGCCACGGTGGAGCTGGTGCGGGAGGCCGTGGCCGCCGCCGAGGAGAAGGGCAAGACCTCCAAGTGGGGCGGCAAGCTCCCCGCCAAGCGCGGCAATCCCCTCCGCGACGGCGACGAGGAGGAGAAGGGCCCCGAGTACGAGGGGATGTACTTCGT
>CAKSEI010000231.1 GCA_934446285.1 uncultured Eubacteriales bacterium
AGCAGCAGCTTATTCCATTTAATCCTGTTGTTACAGATACGATTGCAATGCTGAGAGACAAGAAGATTGATTTTTTGGAGTGTGACGATATCCGCTTATTTTTAGATGAAGGTCTTTGCTATAAAAATCTCTATGTGGACAATCTGTGCTGTCTTGTTTCCCCCATTCATGAATTCGCAAGCAGAAGTACGATAACGCTGAACGATATTGCGCATAGCTCCAATGTGTACTGTTGGGGAACAAATACAACATCCAATGCGCTGCTGCACCAGAAGGCCGCTGCGGTGGGGCTAAAACTAACATCCATTACCTATACAGAAAAAGCGGTTATCGATATTTGCAGCAAGGGAGGTATATTCATTTTATCATCGGGCGCGGCTGCCACGTTTGCGCCGATGAAGGCAATCCAGATTACACCGCTTATTCCTTTTTACAAGGGACTTGTCTATCTGAAAGAAAACGAACCGCTTTTGGAAATGATGCTCAAGGCTGCAGAAATTGATGAAAATATCAATTAAAACTTCGTCTTTTAATTGAGTTTTCCGATTTTTTGAAATACAAGATGAGCGGAGCGCCGGTGGTAGGTCTTCCTTTGTTTGCTGTGCAAATCCTATTTCAGCAGAAGGGTTAGAAATATTTCATGACCCACACCATGACCCACACGAGGAAACGAGCGGGCGGAACCAATGGACACAAGAGTACCGGAGACCTCATCCTTTTGGAGCAAAAATGGCCGGAAAGCGTTGAAACTCAAGGTTTGGAAGGCTCCCAATCAGTTGGTAAGGATGAGGTCTCCAGTTCAAATCTGGATAGCAGCTCCAAAGCCTTGAAAACCTGTGTTTTCAAGGCTTTTTTCATTTTCATGGGAAATTGGACCGCATCCTTTTTTGCACTTTTCAGTGAAAGGATGCGGTTTATTTTGAAGTGTAAGATCCCGTCAAGATTTGCACGCCACTTTGTCTACAGGTCCCTTATTGTACATTATCTTCCCTTTTGCTGCCGCAGGAATGACCCAAAGCGGGTACTTCCGGCCATTGAAAATTCTCTATCACGACCATACCCGCCGCCCGGAGGGGCGGGTAAAATTCAGGTAAGGGCGGCGGCCGCACAGGGCAGCGCCGAAAAAACACCTGAACAGGGAAGGGGCGGAAACAGTATGGAGCTGAATAGTATTTTCGGATTGGAAGGGAAAAACGTGGTCGTTACCGGCGCGGGCTCCGGCATGGGATACGCGGCGGCAAAGCTGCTGGTGGAGCTGGGGGCCAACGTCTACGCCACCGTCCGCAGAAAGCCGCTGGATTTTGCGGTGACCCGGGAGATCCGGGCGGATCTGGGCAGTCAGGCGGGGGCGGACGCCGCCATCGCGGAGCTGCCGGACACCATTGATGCGCTGTACCTCTGCCACGGCATCGCCAACGCGCCGGGCAGGACCAACGCCATGGAGGTGCAGCTGACAAACTTTTACGGCTTCAAATACCTCACCGAGCGGCTGCTGGACCGCATCGCGGACGACGGCTCCGTGACCTTCATCTCGTCCAACGGCGGCAAGGAGTGGCGGGACTCACTGAAGGAGTGCGAGGAGATCATCGCCTGCGACACATGGGACGAGGCCCGGGCGTGGTATGAGGCTCACCCGGAGAGCACCGGCGGGGGCTACGTATTCTCGAAAAAGTGCCAGTTCGTCTATGTCATGAGCAAGTGCCACGCGCCGGAGTTTATCGGCCGGAAGATCCGCCTGAACGCCATCGGTCCGGGCATGACCAAAACCGGCCTGACCGACGACTTCAACCGCTCCGTCAACGGCGATGCCGCCGCGGGGCAGGCCATTCTGGAAAAGTACAGCCTGGAGTTCTGGAATGGCCGCTGGGCCGCGCCGGAGGAGATGGGCTATCCCATGGCCGCCATAGGCAGCAAGCTGTTCAGCTACATGAGCGGCCAGATCATCTATCTCGACTATGGCACCACCAGCCTGTGGGAGTTGGGCGAGCTGTGGAAAAAGGCGGAGTAAACCCGCGTTCCATCATAACGGGATCAAAAGCATCAGGGA
>CAKSEI010000232.1 GCA_934446285.1 uncultured Eubacteriales bacterium
AACGGCGTTGCAACGTTCTCTACGATCCCCGCGGACTTTAAGCTGAATGGTCATGACTTTTACACTATAGAAGGCAAAGAGAAGACGCCTGTGCTTGGAACCATCAGCTATAAGTGGGAGGGCACTACAAAAAACCCGTGGGAGGCAACTTCGGGTGATTTCACCACTTTGGATACGGACGCTCATGCATCGTTCACGATTCCGAGTGGGGTTAATACCTACTATGTTGTACTGAGTGTTACGAACACGATTGGGGAAGGATATGGAAACCACGCGACAAGCACGGTCTATATCACTTTCAATGTTTCTGCGGCTCATACGCATACCTACGCCTATGCACAGCTTAATAAAGACCAGCACACCAAGTATTGCACCGCTGGCGATGACAGCAGCAGAGAAAACCATACGATGGAAAATGATGTGTGCAAGTTCTGCGGCTATGCTCCCGCAAAGACCTATTCCGTCTCCGTGACCAACGGCAGTGCTGACCACAGCACGGATGTTGCCCCCGGCACAAAGGTTACTCTGACTGCGGACAACGCCCCCACCGGGCAGGTGTTTGACAATTGGGTGGGTAATGTTACGGTCGCATCCGACAACACCTTCAACATGCCCAGCCATAATGTGACGGTGGCCGCTACGTATAAGCCCATCGCACATACCCATGATTACACCAATCAGCCTTGGCAGTATCTGGACCCCGGCAGCCACTATCAGGCGTGCAAGGAGAACGATGGTGCCCTCAATATCGAGGAGCACACCTTCTCCGCATGGACGAAGGTTGATACCGACAAGCATAGCCGCTACTGCACCGCCTGCAAGATGACGGACGGCTCCACCTACACCGAAACCGCCGAGCATACCTGGGTATGGGTAGTGGATCAGGAGGCGGCGCTGAATCAGCCCGGCAAACAGCACGAGGAATGCACCAGCTGCCACGAGAAGCGCAGCGAGAACACCGAGATCCCCGCGCTGACTGCCATTTCTGCGGTCAACGTGACCGTCACCGCACCCGTCAAGGGCGCAACTCCTGGGACTGCAACGACGGCTGATGCCACCTACAGCGTTGCTTATACCGCTTGGGACCCCACCGTCAGCAGCACCTTCGCGGGCGGCACTAAGTACACCGTGACGGTTTCTCTGGAGGCCATCGGCAACAACCGTTTCACCAATGCTACCACCTTCCAGATCAACGGCAAAACGGCTGCGGTCGTCGGTACAAAGCCCACTGCCGCTGGTGCGGATAGCACCAAGATTACCCTTGAGTTCCCCGCAACCTCCAGCGGCTCCACCGGTGGCGGTGGTGGTGGCGGTGGTGTCACCACCTATGCCATCACTGTGAAGAGCGCCAAGAACGGCGACGTGACCGCCAGCCACAAGTCCGCCGCCAAGGGCACCACCGTCACCCTGACGGTCGATCCCGACAAGGGCTATGTGCTGGATACCCTCACCGTTCTGGACGGCAAGGACAAGGAGATCAAGCTGACCGAGAAGAACGGCAAGTATACCTTCACCATGCCCGCCAGCAAGGTTACCGTGGCGGCCACGTTCAAGGCTTCTGCCCCCACCGGTAAGAACCCCTTCATCGACGTGCCCGCAGGCTCCTACTACGAGGACGCTGTTGTCTGGGCGGTTGAGAAGGGCATCACCACCGGCACCAGCGCCACCACCTTCAATCCCAACGGCATCTGCACCCGTGCGCAGGCCGTTACCTTCCTGTGGCGTGCTGCCGGCAGCCCCGCAGCCAAGTCCAGCGCCATGCCCTTTGCCGATGTGAAGGCTGGCAGCTACTACTATGACGCGGTGCTGTGGGCCGTGGAGCAGGGCATCACCAAGGGCACCAGCGACACCATGTTCAGCCCCGACGCCACCTGCACCCGCGCGCAGATCGTCACCTTCCTGTGGCGTGCCAATGGCAGCCCCGCTGTCAGCGGCAATTCCGCCTTCACCGATGTGGCCTCTGACGCTTACTATGCGGCGGCGGTCACCTGGGCGGAGAAGAATGGCGTCACCGGCGGTATCGGCGGCGG
>CAKSEI010000233.1 GCA_934446285.1 uncultured Eubacteriales bacterium
CAGTAAGTTGCAAAAAGCGGTGGACAGGTTACAGTTTTTTCAACGGTGAATGTGGCAGCGCAAAACGCCCGAGGATAAACGGTGTCATCGTCATATTTTAGCGCCTTTCCGTCCGACAGGCAAGGAGAGGTACCGCAACGCCGCAGACGAGGGTGCGATCCAGGTCATCGCCGGCCACCGGGGATGGCGCGGTGCGGATTACTTCCGGCATATCGACCGCTTGCAGGCGGGCGATACCGTGAGGCTCACCAACTTGTGGGAAACGCTGACCTACACCGTGGCCGACATCCAGATCATCCAGCCACACGAGGTGGACAAGATCAAAATCCAGCAAGGACGCGACCTGCTGACGCTGCTGACCTGCCATCCCTCCGCCAGCGGCGGGCGGCAGCGGTATGTGGTGTACTGCGAGGGAACGGGGGTGAGATAGCGGTGGCTCTTGTAGGCAAAGTGACCTTCGTAGGAGACGACGATATCCTCTACGACGATGCGGACGCTTTTCTGGACTGCATCCGGGAGGAGTTGCCCTATCGGGACACCACAGGGTTTCGCTATGAAGTCCTGACAGACGATCCCGCTACCCGCAAGGCAGCAGATGACATCCTGTTTGACTTTCTTGGTGAGGAAAACCACTGTGAGCTGGAAGACTACACACAGACGATGGGAGGAATTTAATATGAACGTAAATCGGGAGATGCTGGCGTTCCTGCGGAAGCAGTACCCTGTGGGTACACGCATCCGGCTGGACTCCATGCAGGATCCGTACGCACCGGTGGAGGCTGGCACGACGGGGAAACTGGACTATATCGACGACGCCGGGCAGTTTCCATATGAAGCGGGACAACGGACGGACGCTGGCGCTCATCCCCGGCGTGGACAGCTTTACTGTTTTGCCGCCCGAGCTCAGCATGACGAAGCTATATATGCCGCTTACCGCCGAGCTTTATGAGCCGGATGTGTATGGCAATATGCAGGAAGAACCGGAGCTGCTGACCGGACACGACCTGACCGCGTATGAGGATCATATCCGCAGCGCGCTGGTGAAGTATCGGATGCCGGAGGAGGTCAACCGCGGCATCATGCACTGGTACGATACGCCGGACAGTGTGAACGACAAGGTGCGCTCCGTTACCTTCAGCGTGGAGCGGCGAAACGGCAAGCTGTGGGGTATCGCGGAATGTCAGATCAGCGGCGAGTTGTCGGCGGCAGAGCTGACCACACTGAAGGAATATATTGAAGGACAGGCGTCGGACGGCTGGGGCGAGGGTTTCGAGCAGCGGGAGATTGCCGTTGGACGTGGCAGCGAGCTGTATGTGCATCTGTGGCAGGATGAGGACTGGAGCATCCAGACGGAGCAGGAGCGCTTCCGCGCCCACTTCGAAAAGCTGCCGGAGATGTGCTTCTCGCTGCTGCCGGGCACAGGACAGCTTATCTGCATCAAACGCGGCGAAAGCGGGTACTACCCCAGCGATTGGTCTACCGGTGACGCCCACGAGAACCGCCGTATCGCGGATGAGCAGAACAGAAAGAGGGGCGTGACGCCTGCACAGGAGGAGGCTATGAAGATCGGCAGCATGTGCGGCTGGGATGTACCCGGTGCAGACCCGGACAACTGTGAGGACATCGTACAGCGCCGTGGGGGGATGGAGCTTGGATAAAAAGATTATTTCCATATACATGGGCAATCCCGACAACAGCAATCACGCGGAGCTGGAGCTGCCCGCCACGCCATGGGAAATGGTGGATGCCATGGACAGACTGCGTCTGTCAGAGGGACAGGAACCCTATTGGCAGGTGGAGGACATGGGTCGATATGAATTTCTCGCCCCACACCTTGACGGGTATGACCTGTACCAATTCAACGCGCTGGCAGAGAAGCTCCGTACATTCAGCGATGTGGATGCCGTGGCTTTCGAGGGTCTGGTGCAGATGGAGCTTAACAATCTGTATCAGAACAACGGCGGTGAGCTGACGCTCCGGCGGGTACTGGATCTGGCATACAGCGTGGATTGCTGCCATGT
>CAKSEI010000234.1 GCA_934446285.1 uncultured Eubacteriales bacterium
GTGCGTGGCCATGCTCATCGGCGCCACCTTTGCGTGGTTTACCGACACCGCATCCACCGGGGTCAATAAGATCCAGGCGGGAAATCTGGACATCAAGGTGGAGTATGCCAAAGAAAAAATGAATGACGATGGGACATTGGCTGGTGAATTGACTGATTGGACACCTATCGACAATGCGACCAATGTGTTTGATTCCAACGCACTGTGGGAGCCGGGCAGAACGGAATATGTAGTTTTTAGGATTACCAATAACGGCAATCTTGCACTGAAGTATCAATTGAGCCTTGAGACTCTTGCGCAGAAGCCCGGAATTAACAAGGCCGGCGAGGAGTTCTATTTGGCTGACTATCTGTGCGCCTCGGCAAAAGTTAATGTGGGTCCCGGTGAAATCGGTAGTGGAGTGTCAACACTTGGTGCTTTCATGACCAAGCTTAACGATTTGGGTGTTGCGGGTGTCAAAAATGTGCTTGACCCTGAGTATCATCCGCTGACTGATGCCACGGTCAATGGGACGCTTCTCCCCGGTAAGACTAACTGCGTGCCTATGGCGATTTGGATGCCGACATCGGTGGGTAATGAGGCAAACGCCATCTCCCCCGACAAGGCAGCTACCATTGACTTCGGTATCAATGTTGTTGCGACGCAGGACACGGTTGAGAGCGACAGCTTTAATAATCAGTACGATGCGGATGCTCCGCTTGATTTTGAGCCTGTGTCTACAGCCGACGAACTGAAAGCGGCGGCGACTAACGGCAAGAATGTGCAGCTCACACAGGATGTAACTCTGACGGACGCTCTTACCTTTGACAACGCGGTAACGATAGACCTAAATGGAAAGACGCTGACTAGTAGCTTGAATAGTAATGGATATTCTCTGGTGACATACGCGGATGCAACGATTGTAAACGGCACATACAAGGGAACCGGCACGGCCCGCGGCATTGCCGCCTGCGGGAACCTGAAAATGCGTAATGTGACGGTTGATGTTGCCGGTCAGGTTGGTGTGGCTTGCAGTGCTGCTGACCGTCAGTATACCATTGAGGACTCGACGATTAAAGGCGGCTATGCGCTGTGCAACTTCAACAATAATGCGACGATTAATGTTTCCAACAGCACCCTTGAGGGGACGACTACCGGCTTTTACCATAATGGTTCTAACTCCGGTTTGAATCTGACCGTAACCGGAACGAAGATCAATGCCGGCAATAATGGCACTGATGCTACCGGAGTTTACATTTCCGGCTCCACGGCGACGAGAGACGCTGGCGGCTATCAGAAGGCTAGCTTCACCGACTGTACGGTTAAGGGCAATGCAGCTATCGAAGTGAAGTACACCGATCTGACGCTGAATAATTGCACCGTAACCGCTACTGTGCCTGCCGCAAATGCGAGCTATACGCAGAACAACAACGGCTCCACAACCAATGGTTTTGCGGTAGTCTCCACCGACAATGCCACAAATAACACCATGCCCAAGCCGGAAGGAACCATCACAATCAATGGCGGCAGCTACACCGGCTTGATCGGACTGCATAGTTTTGCTAAGATTGCAACGGATTTCCCGGGCTTTGTGGATGCGTCCTATGTAATCAATCCATAATCTCGAACAGATGACACACTGTCCTCTCCACCGACCGGTGGAGAGGCAATCAAAGGGCATATCGTCGACACAAGCTTTGTATCTTTCCGCCCGCCGTAAGCGGCAGGCGTCAATCACGGTGCTGTGTCTCCTCTCCCCAACAAAACCGCTTGTTTTGTCGGGGACCCCGGATGAATATGCCTTTTGATCGCTTTGGTGTAACCACGGGAAAAACGTGTTTACATATTGTCATTGAAAAATATAGAATAGGGAGGTAAGACACAATGACAAGCAGCAAGTCTACCAAGCGGGCATTGGTTTCCAGCGCACTGGCTATCATTATGTGCGTGGCAATGCTCATCGGCGCCACCTTTGCGTGGTTCACCGACACCGCATCCACTGCGGTAAACAAGATCCAGGCGGGTAATCTGGATGT
>CAKSEI010000235.1 GCA_934446285.1 uncultured Eubacteriales bacterium
AGGAGCTTGCGCAGTCAAACGTCCGACCCACCATTCCCGATGCCGTAGCGGGAGATATCACCGCCGCTATGCCCTATCGGGCAATGACAAACATCATAAACTTTATAAAAGCGGTAGACCATGTCGTACCGGGCTTTGCCTCATACGAAACACTGCTCTACTCACCCGAGCTTAAGTTCTACTCCAACAGAGTAAAGATGGACAATAGGCTCAATACGAATATAAAGGGTCTGCACTGTCTCGGTGACAGCTCGGGATGGACGCGCGGACTGATGATGGCTTCCGCAATGGGAGTTATCATGGGCAGGGCGCTGTCCGAATAACAATGTTATAAAGTGAGTTCGTAACCATCCTCACTTTAATAAAAACTACGGAGGTTTTTCGATATGAAAAACAAAACACTTTTTCTCTCACGTGCAGCACTCATTGCTGCAATGTACGTTGTTCTCACCTATATCGCAAACGCCCTTGGGCTGGCAAACGGTGCAATTCAGGTAAGGTTCAGTGAGGCACTGACGGTGCTACCCGTCTTTACCCCCGCCGCCGTCCCGGGACTTGCCGTCGGATGTCTCGTCTCGAACCTGCTGACGGGCTGTGCTATATGGGATGTTATCTTCGGTACGCTCGCAACTCTCATCGGAGCGCTCGGTACTCTCTTTATCGGGAAAACGAAATTTAAATATCTTTCGTTTATCCCGCCCGTCGCCGCAAATACGCTTGTCGTACCGATAGTTATAGCGAATGTCTACGGAACGGACCTTGCTCTTCCGGTACTCTTTCTCACGGTATTCGCGGGAGAAATAATATCCTGCGGCATACTCGGACTTGCACTGCAGAAATCTCTTGAAAAATTCGGAGGAGCTCTCTTCCGCGATTAAGGAGAAAAAATGACACCAAAGCAGATTATGTTTGATAAGAAAGGTCCCCTCGTCGCTGCGGCTCTGCGCGAGCGCGGATTCGATGCCTGCTACGTGCGTACCGCGGTTGAGGCGGTACAAGCTGTTCTTGCGGCGATACCATCAGGCAGCAGTGTCTCTTACGGCGGCTCCGCGACGGTCGACTCTCTTGACTTAAAAAGGCTGCTGCGCGAGCGCGGAAATAACATAATAGAGCGCGAGCGTCCCACTTCCTCGCCCGAGGAGGCACGGGAATTAAAAAAACAGGTTATGTTCGCAGACGCCTTTCTCATGAGCTCAAACGCCGTGACCGAGGACGGAATACTCGTCAATATCGACGGATACGCCGGCAGAGTAGCGCCTCTCTGTGCAGGACCTGACAGCATTATAATGCCCGTCGGCATGAATAAGGTCGAAAAGGATATTAACGCGGCGATAAACCGCGTGCGCACGTATGCCGCACCTATGAATTCGCAGCGCTTCGCGAGCACCACCCGCCCATGTTTTAAAACGGGCATGTGTCACAACTGCAAGGCGTCCGACACTATCTGCGCACAGGTGCTTATAACAAGATACTGTCACCCCGTGGGCAGGATAAAGGTCATACTTATCGGCGAGGAGTTTGGTATGTGATGAAATATACGGTCGACAGAATTGAGGGGGACTTTGCCGTATGTGAATCGGAGTCGGGCGAGATGACGGATATTCCGCTCGCACTTGTTCACGGACGTATCACCGAGGGCTGCATTCTTACGCCGCGCGGAGACGGTTACACCGCGCTCGAACGCAGCACCGACAGCGAAAACAAGCGGCTTTTTGACTCATTATTTAAGAATAAAGGTTGACAGGAAAAACACATCTGTGATAAACTAAACACAGATGTGTTTTTATTTCCGAAAGGAGACAGACGATGACAAGACTCTTTTTTGAGCATGATATAAGAAAAGTAACCTCGCTTAACGGCGCGTGGAAGATTATTCCCGATTACGAAAGGAACGGAGAAAAGCTCGGATGGCAGTCTTCCCTGCCCGAGAGCGCGAAAACCGCGATAGTTCCGCACGTTTGGAATCTCGAGCCGGGACTCTTTCACCACTTCGACGT
>CAKSEI010000236.1 GCA_934446285.1 uncultured Eubacteriales bacterium
CATCCTGCGTTTTGGTCTGACTGCCCGGCGCACCGCTGCCGCCGTTTGCGTCATAACTTACTGTATAGGAGGTCGGCGCGTTTTTCTGCCAAACAGCATAGAGAGTACGACTGATATTGGAGTAATACCACTCGCCGGGCTGATACGTCGGGCTGGTGCTGGTTTTACTCACTCCCCATCCGAGAAAGGTATAACCGCTTTTTGTCGGCTCAATAGATGGGATCATCAGTTTTACACCGTGATACTTTGTCTGTGAATCGGGAGCGCCCGACCCGCCGTTGGCATTATAACTGATGGTATAAGTCTTGGCTGACCAGACTGCATACAGCGTCGTGTTTGCATTCGTATAGAATGTTGATCCCGGCTGATATGCTGCATAGGAAGCGGAAGAACTCGTTCCCCAGCCCTTGAAGGTGTATCCCGTCCGATACGGCTTTGCAGTTGGCAGGGTTGCATTGGTGAAATGCTTCTTGGTGATACTCGACGGCGCACCCGAACCGCCATTCGCATTGAACGAGATGGTATAAGTGCTTTCGTAGTAATACACCGTTGCGGAGCTGCTTTCCGATGAGAAAGTGCCCGAAACTGATGATTTCGACGGCGTATATCCGCTGATCGTCGGAGAGTAGATGGTGTAGCTTGAACCGCGCTTTCCGTAAGCGGTTTTGTCCACTGTCGCTGTTCTGCGCGATGCGCCGTACACATAATGGACGACCATTTTGCAGGCTTTTTCATAGTAAACAGTATAACTCCCAGAACCATGTCGGACATAGTTGGATGCGGGAAAATGCCAAGAGATCATCTTTCCTGTCACCACAGAATCATTTGAATCTGATAAAACATAGCCATCATAGGACGGTGAGGTTACGCGAAGAGCTTCTCGGACAGTAGCTTCGGCATCTACCTGTCCAGAGTTCGTTCCTAACGTTTTTCCGTCTTTGGTTTTATAGGTTATCGTGTAGTTCATCGGGTAACTGTACGCCGATACCGGAAGCGAAATCGCCCCGACAAGCGTCATGACCACAAGGAGGAGCGACAGAATTCTGATTGCGTTTTTCTTCATTCGGTATCCTCCTTAACGCCAGGAATGACCGCGACATAGCCGTCAATGCCGGGCTTGTCGTCACGACTGCCGTCAACGGGCTGTTCGACATCGATGTGGACATCCCCGGTACCGGGCTTGCTGTCCTCCGGCTTGTCCTTTTCCGTTCCGCCATCCGAATCAATCGGGGGAATCACAGGATCGGGATCATCTGGCTTTTCCGGGGGAGTGGTGATGTCAGTCGAAGGTTCCACGGGTTCCTCCGGCTGTTTGCCGTTCTTCACGGCAAAAATAATAACCGTCGCAACGATTGCCAGCGTGACAAGTGCGACGATCACCATTGTAATCGTAGTTGTTTTCTTGTTCATAAGGCTCCTTTCACTTGATTTTGTAATAGCTCGAGACCGTTATCGGAACTTCGAGGCTTTTGTAGGTTTTGCCGTTCCATCGGATCGGGAAGATGGCGGTATAGCGGAGCGTCAAACCAAAACCGTCCCCGCGCAGAACGGTGACGGTCGGTCTTGTCATGGTGCAGTTGCCGTTGTCATAGCGATAAACCGTCGCATCCGATGTCGGAAATCCCATTTTCGGATACACTCCGCTCTTGAATTCGGCATAGTCGATGTGCGATTCATAAGGTTCGCCCTGCTTGATGGCATCGAACGCCTTGGTTGCGTACTCCGCAAGATAACTGTCGAGCTTTTGCTGAACCTCCCGTTTCTGAATCTGAACCTGGCTCATAAGTCCCATATACAGCACAATGACGGACAAAAGAGCCGAAACAAAAAGGACGATGATGCAAACATAAATGTATGCGATCCCGTCCCTGTTACGAAGTATTTTCATAGCCGCCTCACTTCCAGTAGACCTGCGACAGTCCGCTCGATGACGCTTTGACGCTGATGGGATGTGAGACTTCTCCGAACCCGAGAATTCGCAGGTGATAGGT
>CAKSEI010000237.1 GCA_934446285.1 uncultured Eubacteriales bacterium
TTCCCTGCACTGTGCGCCGCGGTATGAGTACACCGCTGTAACACCGACAAAAAAGGCGGCGAGCACGGCGACTGCAATAACGGCAAGAGTGAGAAGCCTCTTGGGCAGTCCGTCTGCTTTCATTTGTTTATTACGCCCTCAAGGAATATGTATTCCCCGTCCCTGTACACCTCAAGTCCCACGGAATGAGAAGCAGAGCTTGATTCTGCCATCTCGGCGAACGCCTCGGCGTCGCTCGTATCGTACCCGTCGACGGAGACGATAATATCCCCCTCGTGCAGCTCCTTTTCATCCGTCGGGCTGTATGCTGTATACGTAACTATAACCCCGCACGGCATATGATAAGTCTCGGCTAAGCTGCGGCTGAACGTCTTGACGGAAAAGTCGCTGAAACTGCGCGTATCCTCCCTGCCGTCGTCGTAGCTCTCGATAGACGTACCGCCGAGAACTGACACCGCCGCTTTTTTCTTTGCCTGAGCGGTATTCCATGCGAGCACCACAGCAAGCGCCGAGAGGCAGCAGAGGGATAGAGCCGCAGCGGTGAGGGCAAATACCTTTCCGCCGTGGCCTTTCTTTACATTTCCTTCGTGCTCTCTCACGCACCGCATATCGTCATATGAAAAACTGTATTTATATCCGCCGTACACACCCGATTTATCGCCGTGTCCCGCGTTCTCGGTAACTTTTTTCATTCTTTCACCCCATGTACAGTATACATTTTCTTAGTTACATGCGGATTTATCTTTCATTATCATTTTGTAAAATCATCCCGCTGCACAGCGAGCGCGCTCTGCAGAGTGAAGATGAACTCGCAGTTCTCACCGTACTTGCTCTCTACCCACATTTCCTCATCGTGCGCGTTTATTATTGCCTTGCATATATAAAGCCCGAGCCCAAGTCCGCTCTTGTCAAGACCTCTGCTCTTGTCCGCCTTATAAAATCTGTCAAAGACAAGCGGCAGCTCATCGTGCGGTATGCCCGCACCCTCGTTAAAGACAGAGACAAAGACCTTCTCGTTATTACGCGATATCCTGACCCGATACTTGCCGCCCTCGCGTGAGAACTTTATAGCGTTGTCGCAAAGGTTGTATAGCACCTGATATATCGCGTCGGGATCTGCATAAACAAGCATGGTGTCCTCGTCGCACTCAAAGACCACATCAAGCTTCTTGTTGAGCAGCCTTTTCTCATTTGATATTATGATCCTGCGTGCGATCTCGCATATATTGAATTCGCGTTTGTTGAACTTGTGCTCGCCTGCTTCTATGCGCGTAATGTCGAGCAGGCTCGTTATCAGGCGCGAGAGCCGCTTGACCTCCTCGGAGATTATGCCGAGATAATGTTTGTAGCTCTCGGGCGGAATTGCGCCGTCGAGCATAGCGTCAACAAAGCCCGATATCGATGTCATGGGCGTGCGCAGCTCGTGTGAAACGTTTGATATAAAAGTAGAGCGTGACTTGTCCGTGCTCTCGAGCGAGTCCGCCATATTATTGAAAGCAACGGAAAGCTCGGTTATCTCGTCACGCCCCTTGATGGGAATTCTTTCGCTGAAGTCTCCGCTCGCGAAGCGCTTTGCCTCTTCGCTTATGTTTCTTATCGGCGTGACTATCCTCTCCGTGATAAAGTAAACGGCAACGAGAATAGCCGATATCATCCACAGGCTGGTTACCACTATCGCGTGTATAATGCTCTTTGTGAAAGCGCCCGCGTCGGTCATGTTTAGCGCGGCAATGACATATCCGCATACTATTCCGTCATCGGTGACGACTTTTGTAACGCAGGTCATGCTCTGCCCGTCGAGAGAAGAACCGAGGTCGGTGACGGAGTATGAGATATTATCGGTGAAACTAAGCCCCGTAACGTCGTATACCTTGCCCGTCTCAGCGTTGTTTCCGCTGTCGCAGGCGAGCAGTCTGCCGCTGTAGTCCGTGACATACACGCGCACGCCCTCGATATTGCGCACGAGGATATCAAGGGTCGAA
>CAKSEI010000238.1 GCA_934446285.1 uncultured Eubacteriales bacterium
GACGGTTGGACTGAATGCGGAGCATGCGACAAGATATGCGCATGAGTTCTCCGGCGGACAGAGACAGCGTATCGGTCTTGCCCGCGCCATGGTAATGGAGCCGGAGTTTGTTGTTGCGGACGAGCCTATCTCGGCTCTGGACGTTTCTATCCGCGCGCAGGTGCTCAACCTTATGAAAAAGTTCCAGAGAGAAAAGGGAACGACCTATCTCTTTATAGCGCACGACTTGTCCATAGTCAGATTTATTTCCGACCACATCGGCGTTATCTACAAGGGCAATATAGTCGAGGTTGCAGAGGCAGAGGAACTGTTTGACTTCCCGCTGCATCCCTATACCCGCTCCCTTATTTCCGCAATTCCGATCCCCGATCCCGTGCTTGAGAAGAACAAGGTGCTTTACACCTACGATCCTTCTATCCACGATTACAGCGAGGATAAGCCTGAGATGGTCTGCGTAGGTCATAACCACTACGTATACGGCAATAAGAAGGAAATTGAAGAGTATAAGGCGATAAGAGACAAAAATGAGCCTCTTCGCACTATTACGATCAACGATCCTAACGCTCCCAAGGAAGAAACGGCAAATGTCGAAGATGAAGTTCTCGACGATGCAGAGATATTAAGCACTCCTCTGCATGATACGGGCAGCCTGTGGTATACAGTGCTTTCGTTCTTCCTGCCGATCCTCGGCATAATTGCGGGGCTTATATTCAAAAAGAAAAAGTACTTCCGCAATTTCAAGGCGTGCAGAAAAGGCGCGCTTATCGGCTTCGGAGTGCTCGGCGCCGTAATACTCCTGTTCCTGATAATGCTCATATTCGCAGGTATCTGATGGATATATGGGCCGAAAAACAAGATTACACAATACGGATAACTATCCGGGTGTCAGACCGCCTCTCAAGGTAGAGCTGTCAGAAAAAAACAAAAAGCTGAGAATGGCGGCGATCATCGGATTTTTGGCAATTGCATTAATTGCATTTGCCATAGGCATGGTAAAGCTGCTTTCGACCGATCCGGGCTGGGCGGTCATATCTGCCACGACCTCCGAAAACGGCACGTGCGCAAATGAGTTCACTTTTCATTATTACTTGGGCGACAGTGGAATTTCCGCAACTGCCGAAAATAAGAAGCTGACCTCTAAGTACACAGAGCTTTGCGAAAACGCTTATCGGATCTTCAACAGTGACAGCACATTTTCGGATGTCGGCAATATCGCCTCTCTCAATAAGCATCCGAACGAGGCGGTCGAGATAGACAGCGAACTGTATACAGCTCTTGAAAAGATAAATGCTTCGGATAATCGCGGCATCTACCTCGGACCGGTATACGGCTATTATCAAAGCCTGTTCAACAGTGCGGACGATAACGATGCCGCTGATTTCGATCCGTTTGTAAACGGCGAGCTGAAGGAGTATTATAAAGATGTCGCGGCATTTGCTGCCGACAGCGAGCAGGTGTCAGTAGAGCTTCTCTCGGACAGCCGCGCGATACTCCATGTCTCCGATGAGTATTCGACATTTGCCGAAGAAAACGTGATAAAGACCTATATAAGTCTTTTCTGGATGAAAAACGCGTTTGTCGCGGACTATCTTGCCGCTTCTCTTGAGGATGCCGGATATACAAAAGGCGTTCTGTCAAGCTACGACGGCTTCAGCCGAACGCTCGGCGATATGAGCGGCGGCAGTGCGGAGAACGACGAGACCTATTCGCTGAACATCTACACAAGGATAGACAAAACAGTTTATTCCGCGGCGGTTCTTGGATACGGCGGACGCCGCAGCACGGTCGTGCTGAAGGATTTTCCCGTGGCGGAGTCGGATACACTTAACTATTACGTGACCGAAAGCGGCGAAGTAAGGTTTCCGTATGCCGACGTTTCCGACGGTCTCAGCCGGGCTGCAACGCCGTTTCTGGCTGCATACTCGGAAAAAAGCGGCTGCGCGGATGTGCTTTTGCGGATCGCGCCTGTATATAT
>CAKSEI010000239.1 GCA_934446285.1 uncultured Eubacteriales bacterium
GTACGTCATCTGGGCGGCCATCTGCGCCGGCTTCGGCAAGCTGTTCGGCAAGCGGGGCGTGTTCTACGAGATGGTGGGGCAGGAGGTGTCCGGTCTGGACGGCTTCTATGACCACTGCTTCGACGTGTACGGTGAGTTCGGCATCCGCATCCCGGAAAATTCCGACGGCGTGTGCGAGGAGGTCTATAAGGAGACCGGCGTGCGCATGATGATCGTGGACGCTAACGACCTGGCCCAGGAGCTGCTGGGCAAGTGCTCCGCCATCACCGAGAGCGAGGCCGACCTCATGGCCATGATCGCCGACAACCCCTGCGGCAACGGCACGCAGCTGACGCCGATGGTGCTCATTCGGGAAGTGAAGTGAAGCCAAAGGGCTGTGCCCTTTGGGAACTGTTTTTTCCATCCCATTTCTTTTGTTTGCGTACAAAAGAAACGGGGTGGCCCCCAAAGAAAATACGCCGAAGGGGTGCGTCAAAAACTTTTGGCCTTCTGCCACTGATGGCAGGAAACTCCTTCGGTAAGGCGCTGTCCTTCTATTTCCGCTGCCGCTACTGCGGTAACTTGCAGGTGGTGTGCTCGGCGGCGCAAACAAGCATAAGGTATAAAAAATGAGGTAACCCCCCACCAGAACGGGCGGAGGATTACCTCGAAAAAACGGAAACATAGTTTCCTCATCCATAGTATATGCAATATGGGTAAGTAGTCAAGAGGATTTTTGAACGTAAGAAAACCCGCTCATGTGTCTGTGCATGAGCGGGTCATTTTTTCGCGGCCGGAGGATAGGGGGCGGGGTCGTCGGTGCGGCCCGTCAGATAATCGACGCTGGTGCCGTAGTAGTCCGCCAGCTTGCAGACCACGGTCAGCGGAACATCCCGCTCGCCCCGTTCGTATTTGGAGTACAGCGACTGGTCACAGCCCACGATCTGCGCGATCGTGCTCTGCTTCAGGTCCCGGTCCTCCCGCATATCCCGAATTCTCAGCTTCAATCCTATCACCGGGAAAAGTATACTTTAGTACAATATGTCCTATTGCATTTTAGGACTATCCGTCCTAAAATATACCCTGTGATGGTCGTAACGGCAGTGACTTCCGATTTGGGGGCAAAAGCAAACCCCCGCGCCGTTTTTGGCGCAGGGGCTTACTCTTCCAGAAACCATTCCACCGGTTCATGCAGTGCGGCAGAAAAATATTTCAGTTCAAAATCCGGAACCACACGCAGTCCCTTTTCGATCCTGCTGATGGTTTTCTGCGTGACCTCCATCCCTTCCAGTTGGAGGGCACGGGCAAGTCCTTCCTGAGACATATGGAGGGCTTCCCGCTTTTCCCGGATTCGTATTCCGGACAGATTATACCGCCCGTGATAGTCATATAGTTTCATCGCGCAATGTCCTACCTCAATCATGAGTATTCCATGATTGACAGTAACACAGACATTATGTTAGGATTACCTCAAAGATGACTACTGCAAAAACATGGTGAATATATGCGTCAAAACAACAGCAAAATTGAAAATTTCCTCTGGCACTGCGGCCTTACACCAAATTACGCAGGATTTTCTTGCGTTGCGCTTGCCCTCGATATGGCGCGGCAAGGCATGCCTATCTCACAGGAAATGCTCAACCATATCGCCGCGCAGACCGGGCGTACCCGGAAATCTGTATATGCCGTCATGAATACTGCGCTGGAAAAAATACCGTGCATTCCTCGTGACCTGAAAGGCATTCGCTGCGACCGGCTCTATCTCATGCTTCATTTTCTGTACGAACGCCTGCAAAACGAGCCTTGTATCTAATTTCCGCAGCAGCGGCAGCGGAAAGAGAAGAGCGGCGTCTTACTGAAGGAGTCGGAACAACTTCTGCGGCATGGCAAAAACAAGACTATGCCAAACCCCTTTAAGGGGTACACAGGGGATTATCCCCTGTGCGTGCTTTTGGTGACTTTTCGCACGAACGAA
>CAKSEI010000240.1 GCA_934446285.1 uncultured Eubacteriales bacterium
CCTGAACAAGCATCGGCGCTCCTGTTAAGAGCGCCGATGCTTGTTCAGGAGTATGCCTCCCGATCTACCGGCATACGAGCATCGAGGCTTCGCCTGTACCCTAAGGATTTTCTGGACATCATGTTCCCAGTGCCACCATTCGGGGAGCAGCAGGAAATTATGCGTGTTTTGAGCGATAAGTTCGCAGCAGTAGATAAGCTGATTGCCATCAAGGAATCCAAAATTGAAAAACTGGAGCAATACAAAAAGTCCTTGATCTACGAGTATGTTACGGGAAAGCGGGAAGTGATGTAATGGCGAAGGACTATACCAATCAGCACATAGTTCCCAAACGATATCTGGATAGATTCGGGACGAAAGATGGCAAGCGCACCATTATCGGGGCCCGAATTGTCGATAAAGGCAATGTGAGGTTCTTCACCGATTCAACGGTAAATGTCGGCTACATAAAGAATTACTATGATGTGACGGACAAGAACGATCCAAAGTATTGGGAGCATTATTTCGCAAGAGAGATTGATACCCTGTGTGGACAGGATATGGAGAATATCATCGCGAAGGTTACATTATCTTGCCCCGATACAATTGTTCTGTCTGCACACGACAAGCAAGTTCTGTCGAAACTGATTATTGCACAGCTGATGCGCATTCCTGAAAGCATTGACTATGTGAAAACTGTGCTTTATCCAAGAGTCTCAGCACAGGTCAAGGAAGATCTGGTCTCCACATTACCTCCTGTTTTCGTTGAAAAGCACAGGGAGCAGATAATGAATACGGAGTTTCCCGAACAATACCAAAAAGAGTTGATGCTTAATCATTCTTTTGAGCCAGCTAACTTCGACCGCTATTGCAAAATGCTGCAGGACGGTATTTGGGTCGTGTATGTCAATACGCGCCGAGATACCATGCCATTTCTTACAAGCGACAGTCCGGTGCTTGTTGAAGGAATTGGAAAAACGGAAACTGGTCTGTTCCGCAACGGTCTTGCGAATCCTGCAACTTGTATTTTCTATCCTTTAAGTCCTGGGATTGCAGTGGCAATTTACTCCAGACAAGGAATTTTGGGTGCGGTAGCAGATGAATATGATGGGAGAAAAGTTCTGCTCGATGAGCTGAAATACATTATGAGCAGGAACGTAAATATCATGGCTCAAGCACATCGCCATTCGTTTATTCCCCAGCCGCTTTATGACGCAGTGAAAAACGGTTCCATATAAGATGCTATGAGTCCCAAATTGGAGATACACCTATGGTGGATTTGAAAAAACAACTTAAAGCGATTAAGAAGCTGCTTGGCGACGGAAGGGATTTGCAACTCTCCGACGCCGATGCCCTGCAGTATCAGGATATTTTGTGCCTCCTTGAAGAACGGGGATATCTTCACGACGTCCAGGCGGATGGCGCTAATCTATATCGCAAGATGGAAGATTTTGATGGCTTTGAAGATTGGTTGAATGAAGAAATCAAGGTTGCCAAGCGAGTAACCAGACGAGAATGGGCCATTGGAATTGTCTGTGCTATTATCGGCGCAGCCATCGGCCTTATACCCTATATCGTTTCGTTGCTCTAACGAAAGAAAAGTCTCCTGGTAGGTGATCCTTTCGCAAGAAGGACAAACTATACTGTGAGTATGTTGGATAAGCAGACTCTATAGTCTGAAAGACCGTGGTAAGAATGCTTTGAAGCGTGATTATGAAATACAGAATGGAGTAAACGCTTATGAGAATTGAAAGCGGAAGAATGCTGAATGACTACATTCAACCCAATAAAAAGCAATATTGTATTCCGGTTTTTCAGCGGGACTATGCCTGGACCAGTGAACAGTGCGAGAAGCTGTTTGAGGACATTGTGCTTGCGTTCAAGAAGGATCGTGAGCACTTCTGCGGTTCCTTTGTCTATGCTCCGCTGCCCACTAGAAAGCATATTGACCGCTACATCAT
>CAKSEI010000241.1 GCA_934446285.1 uncultured Eubacteriales bacterium
GTTCTTGGCCAGGTTCTGGAGCTGTACCCGCCGCCCGGCCCAGCGCCCCGTCCGGCCCGCGCCGCAGAACTGGAAGCAGCCGCGGACGTGGTCGTCCGCGCAGACGGAGCGCACCATGGCGCTGTACTTGGCGGTGGAGCTCTTGGACAGCTCCTTCCGGATGTCCATGAACTGCCGGGCCCGGTCCGTCTGGAGCTGGGCCACCACGTCGGCCACCACCTTCTTGTTCAGACTGGGCACCTCAAGGCCCTCCTGCTCCAGCAGCCACGCCTTGATCTGCGTCACGCTGTTGGGGTTCTCCAGCCCGGATACCGCGATGGCCTGCTCCGTGAGCTGGGCCTTGTACCGGGCGTCGAAGGCCACGGCGTTCCGGGCCAGGTCCAGGTCCACCCGGATGCCCCGGTCGTTGATCCCCTGATCCACAACCCAGGCCCGGTGCTCCGTCTTTCCCGGCATCCACCGGCGGAGCATATTGTGGATGGCCCGCTCGGCCACCACGTCCTGCCGGTTGTACTCCCGGTACTGCTCCCACTTCTCCGGGTAGTCCGCGGGCATATGCCGCCCGCCCGGCCGCTTCTTCGTGGCCTTGTATGGCTGGGAGAACCACCGGATGAGGGCCTTGCCCGCCCGGTCCTTCGCCTTGTCCTCCGGCATCCCGAGGGCCGCGCCCGCCTCGCCCAGACTCATGGGCAGGCCGCACACCGCGCACAGCACCATGTCGTCCCACCACTGCTCCGCGGGCATGGGCACTCCCAGCCATGCGGCGAGGCACGTCCGCTCGAAGGCGGCGTTGTGTGCCCACTTGCGCACCCCGGGGTCCGTGAGGGCGGCGCACAGCTCGTCCGGCAGCTCGTCGCCCAGCGCCAGCTCCACCGTCCGGACCTCCTCGTCGTCGAAGCAGTAGCTCAGCAGCTGGATCTCAAAATCCGGCGCCTCGGCGTACCGGTGGACGCCCGTCTCGCCCAGGTCCTCGCTGGAGTAGGTCTCAATGTCCAGTGTCAGGTCTCTCATGCCTGAGCCCCAATGTCGTCGAACACCACGGGGACCCGCGCCCGGAGCTGGTCGAGCAGCTGCCCGGCCACCTCCCGCATCTGGACGTGGGCCGCGGGGTCGGTGCGCAGACGAAGGAAGTGACGCCACTCCCGCAGGTTGGCTGTCATGACAACCTCGGTCTTGAGGCTGTTGGGGAGCACGGCCCGGGCCTCCTGCGGGGTGCAGCCCCAGTTAAGCAGACTGAAGTATGCTGTCTCAGCCCGGCGGCAGGCCGCTTCCCACTCGTCGTAGGCGGCGGTGCCCGGCGTCAGATAGATCGGCTCTATGACCGTGATCTCGCCGCCGAAGCCCTCCTTGGAATAGTTGCAGTAGCGGGTGCTCTCCTGACAGTAGCTGGCCATCCGGTGCCGGACGATCTCGTGGCTCACGCCCCGGTCGCAGATGAACCGCACCGTGATGTCGAAGTGCTCCAGCACGGCCTCGTGGCCCCGCTTGATGATGCCCCGGACGAACTTCTCCGCGCTGCCCTCCGTGATCCGGTGCTCGGACTTGTAGCAGACCCGCCCGCACTGCTCGATGTGGCGCAGGACGGCGTCCCCGTCCAGCGGGGTCAGGATCTCTACGGATGTGTTGATGATCTTCATATGTACCTCCTTCTGGCAGATAGGGCCCCCGCGGGAGCGGGGGCCCTGTTTCGTTTTCAGGCGCTGACGCCCGTGCCTTTAGTCCAATTCATCACCCAGGTCCGCGAAGTCCTGCTCCGCGGTGGCGCCGCCAGCCAGACGCTCGTCGTCCCGGGTCTTGATGAGGTTGTTCAGGCCCGCGCCCACGCCCTTGTTGCCGGAGGAGTCGTAGGGGAAGAAGTTCACCGTCACCGCGCCCCAGCAGCCGGAGTAGAAGTCCTCGGTGTCCAGGGCCTCCACCACCT
>CAKSEI010000242.1 GCA_934446285.1 uncultured Eubacteriales bacterium
GGGAGAAGCAGAAGAACCAGTACCACGGGCGGGCCCTCGTCACGGGGATCATCCCCAACCAGATCTTCATCAACTCCATGTTCGCCATGGTGATGCGTCACCTTCAGCTCATGGGCTTCCCCAAGACGGTATACAACGCGGACCTGATCAGCCACTGGACCAACGAGGTGGGGCAGGCCATCGGCGTCCGGGGGCTCCAGCCCGGGCAGAACATCAGCCAGGTGGCCTATAACCTCCAGCCTGCGGATATGTCCAACCAGATCATTCAGGCCATCGACAAGGCGGTCACGTACACGAAGGACTGTCTGGGCGCGACGGACGCGCAGATGGGCAACGTGAAGCCGGACAACACCTCGGCCCTGATGGTGCTGCAATCCTCGGCGGAGGTGCCGCTGGAGAACACCCGGGCGGGAATGTACGAATGGCTGGAGGACATCGGCGCGATCCTGCTGGACATGATGGGCAGCTACTACGGTCAGCGGCCCATGGTCCGGGACCGGGACTTCGACGAGATCGTCACCGACCCGTCCACCGGAGCGCCGATGCTCAACCCCATGACCGGCACCATGATGACGAACAAGGTCACCCGCCGGGTGGTGGTGGAGTACGACTTCACGAAGTTCAAGCACCTGTGGTTCAACGTCCGGGTGAACGCGGGCGCCACCACGTATTACTCCGAGATCGCCATGGTGCAGACGCTGGACAACCTCCGGCGGGACGGTACGCTGGAGATCATCGACTATCTGGAGCGCATCCCCGACAAGCTCATCCCGCGGAAGGCGGAGCTGGTCCGGGAGCTGCGGCAGCGGGCGGCGATGCAGACCGGAAGCCTGGCGTCCGCAGGCGGTATCGCTCCGGGGTCCATGATGGCCGGGGGCGGGGGCGCAAAGTCGTCCAGCCCGGTGTCCATGGGGTCCGGTGGGAACAGCAACCCCACGGTAGGCGGGCCGCTGTCTGAGGACAAGGCGGTGGCAAACCTGCCTGCCTCGATGCAGGCCAAGTACGACACGATGCCTTCTTCCGCGCAGCGGAGCCTGAGACAGATCGGCTCCATGGGCGGCTGAGATAAATAAGCCCCTCCTACCCGAGGGGCGTTCAGGAGGAAAACGAAATGAGTAACGAAAACAACACCATCATGTCCGAAGATGAGGACGTTCTGCTGCCGGACGGCTGGGCAGAGGGCGACGACATTTTCGCCGAGGAGGATTGGTCCGGAGAAACGGAGCAGACTGACGAGCCTGCCGCCGAGCCGGAGCAGACCGCCGAGGAGGACGTGACAGAGACCCCCGAGCAGGCTCCTACCACTGAGCCGGAGAGCGGGGAGTCCGGTGAGGACGGCGCGGATCAGGCGGAGGCTCCTACCACTGAGCAGCCTGCCGAGGACGCGCACAAGAAGCTCAAATTCACGGCCCGTGTGGATCGCGCAGATCTGGACGTGGAGGTGGACGAGAGCGAGCTGCCCACCTTATATCAGAAGGCCCAGGTAGTGGACCGGGTACAGGCAAAGCTGGCCCGGGTGAGCCCCCTGGTGGAGAAGGCGGAGAAGCTGTCCAAGACGATGGGCTTTGACAGCTTTGAGGCCATGCTGGATTCTGCGGAGCAGAATTACAAGGACACCGAGATCAACCGGCTGGTTGGCGAGGGCGTCCACCAGGAGGTCGCCGCTGAAATGGTCGGCCGCAAGTTCGAGCACATGGCTGAGTCGGCGAACACCAACGCCGCGCAGAGTGAGCCGAGCGAGCAGGGAGACCGGGCCCCACAGGGCGAGAAGAGCGACACTGGGCGCGACTTCGCCCAGGAGGTGCGCGAGCTGCTGACGGCTCGGCCGGACCTCCAGGGGACCAAGATCCCGTCTGAGGTGGTGCAGGCCTGCGTCGGGGGCAAGCCCCTGATGGCGGCCTACGCAGCCTATGAGGT
>CAKSEI010000243.1 GCA_934446285.1 uncultured Eubacteriales bacterium
CGGGATATTTGTTCCCGCCTGAACTGCTATGCGGCAGACGAAACCATTACGGATGTCTGGGTGTGGTACGAAGCGGTCGGAGCAAACAGTTACCTGATCTATATCGGGTACGCATAATTTCACACGCTGAATGGAGCATCGCAGAAATGCGGTGCTTTTTTCATGTCAACAAGGAGGTAAACAAATGAAAAAATTCTATCGAAGGAGCATTTCGGGGCTGTTGGCCCTGCTGATCTGCTTCACAGCCATTCTGAGCAGCGGCGTGACTGCCTTTGCCGCATCGTCCTCCGGGGAAACCGCCAAGTCCTACTCTGTGGCGTTTCCCAGAGATGGAGATGCCAATTTGGACACCAGCGGCACATGGGGACACGACGAACTCCACTATATGAATGGCTGGACATCCGGTGAAAATACTTGGATGACGACGCTGCACACCATCGGGGACTTTAACGGCCCGGCCTGTTACTGCATCGAGCCGGGCGTACCTCGCCTGCTGGAAAGAACCTACGCCCGCTATGGTGAAGATTACTGGAAGGACTATCCCTCTGAGTACAACAGCACCATCGACGCTGACACCATCAAGACTTTGCTGGGGCGGATCATGCAGTACGGCTATCAAGGAAACTTGTCCCTTGGCTGGCGTTCTCAGAATGATGCGGATGCCGACAAGCTGGCCCACATGATGGCGACGCAGGTACTGGTATGGGAAACGGTCGTCGGAGAACGGGATGCCAATTTTAATCATGTTGACCCCGGCAGCGCAGATGCTGTGAAATCTGTTTATCGGACAAGCCACCCGCTGTACAGCCGCTTTTCTGCCTATTATGACAGCATAGAAGCCAGCGTGAAGAAGCATACCATCGTTCCCAGCTTCATGGCCCGGAGCACCGGCAAGGCACAGACGGTCGAACTGAGCTGGGATGGCAGCCGTTATGCAACTACACTGACCGACACCAACGGTGTGCTGGGGGACTATACCTTTTCCTCCGAGCAGACGGGGATTACCTTTGCAACCAGCGGCAATACGCTGACTATCACTGCCGAAGCAGCCCCGACGGAAACGGTGACGATCTCTGCCACCAAAAACAATACCCGTAAGGGTGTCGTGGTATGGAGCGATGGGCATTACGGCCCTGACGGCACAATGCAGGATGTGGTCACTTACAGCGCCACGATCAGCGATCCCGTCAAAGCCTATCTTAACCTGAAAGTGTCCTACGGCAGCACCAAGATCGTCAAAACCAGCGAGGATGGCAAGGTTGAGGGCATTTCTTTTACGATCACCGGTAATGGCGTGAACAAGACCGTTACGACGGGTGCGGGCGGTGTCATTCAGATCGACAACCTTGCTCCCGGCGTTTACACCGTCACCGAGCAGAACTACGACAAATACGAGCCGCAGGAGGTGCGCCGTGTCACCGTCGTCAGCGGTCAGGTCGCAACGGTCAATTTCAATAACACATTGAAACGCGGCACGCTCATGGTGACCAAGACCTCCGAGGACGGCTTGAACGAGGGTGTGAAGTTCCACCTCTACGGCACTTCGCTTTCGGGGCTTGCGGTGGATGAATACGCCGTGACTGACAGCACGGGCAAAGCCGTGTTTTCCGATGTGCTGATCGGCACGGGCTATACGCTGGAAGAAGTCGATACGGCGATCCGCTATGTCGTCCCCGAACAGCAGACGGCGGCGGTGGAATGGAACACCGTCACGAACAAGAGCTTTACGAACATTCTGAAAAAGTGGAATGTCACCGTCACCAAGAGTGACGCCGAAGCGGGTCTGCCGCAAGGCGATGCCACCCTTGCCGGTGCCATTTACGGCATCTATAAGGGCGACCAGCTTGTGGACACCTACACCACCGATGCCAACGGGCAGTTTACCACGAAATACTA
>CAKSEI010000244.1 GCA_934446285.1 uncultured Eubacteriales bacterium
TCCCTCAGTGTTCTCATGTCCATGGAAAACACCCTTGCCAAGGGACTTCACATTCGGAATGTTTATCAGCGTAAGCGCAGAACTGCCAAGGAACACATTGTCGCCAAGCGTGAGCTCACGATTGCCTGCATCAAAGGTTGTAAATTTATTTTTATACTTCTGGAATGCGCGCGTGCCAACAGATACAGGAACACCCTCATTGAAAGTCACAGATTCAAGTGTGCCGTCTATACTTCCGCGGCTGGAAGCGAAAGCGTAATTCCCAATCTGCGAAACATTCTTACCAATAGTCACACGCTTGATCTGCTTATAACTTTCATTTGCATCAGAAAACGCTTTCTCTGCTACCGCCGTCACCTTCATGCCCTTGATCTCGTCAGGGATCGCAACCTCATCCTTTTCGGTCGCTCCAGAAGCAAAGCCGGTAATAGTCACGGTATATTCGCCATTCTTATACTGGGTCTCATAAGCCAGATTCTTATACACGCCGGTCTCGCCGCCAAAGGTAAACGTATCGCTCTTTTTATCCAAAACACTAACGAGCGTAGTAAACGTCGTAGAGGTAACGTCCACATATACCTTAACAGGAGCACTACTAATTACATTCTTGCCCCAGCTGGTAATGCTGTCAGGCAGTTTGATCGTCGTAGTCGTACTAAAGCCATAGAGGAATGCGCTGTCCTCCACCGTAGTCAACTTTGTACAGGCGGACAAATCCCACGCAGTAACGCTCTTCGCATCGTAAAACGCATTATTGCCGATTCGTTCCAGTTCGGTAGCCTTGGAAAAATCGACTATCGTCAATCCTGTGCAGTATTTAAACGCGCTGCCGCCGATGAATTCAATGTTTGCACCCAGTTTAACTCTTTTCAGCGTGGTATTTGCTTGCGTACCATTACCAGCCGTTCCCGCAAAAACGCTGTCGCCAATACCTACCACATTATAACTCTGTTCAGCAACAGTTACTTCATCAGGAATTGTAATATCGGGCTGGTTCTTACCTGCTTCTGTCAGGCCACTAATTACCACGGAAGTTTCATCGACCCAGCCAAACTCAAAGTACTTACTTGTCGGCAGTGTTAGCCCGTCCAGTGTGACCTGATACCCCGCCTGAGCAAATACGCTGTATGCTTCCTTATCGGCAGGATCAAAGGTCGCCGTGTAGCTATCCAGTCCCGCAAAGCATCCAGAACCAATAGAGGCCAGCTTGCTTCCCTCTTCAAAGTTCACCGCAATGCTGGTACGAACAGGTGCTTCGCCTTCAGCAGGAGCGGAAGTCGAAAATACACCGCTGCCAATCGTCGTCACTCCGGCAGGAATTTCAATTTCCGTAATGCCCGTATTTGCAAAAGCACTATTACCAATCTCGGTGACACTGTCAGGAATGGTAAATCCCTTCAGGCTTACATCTCCGCTGAACAGGCTGTTCGGCAGCTTCGTTATTACATTCTGCGGGAAGTTAATTGTTGTCAGGTTTTCGCAGTTGCTGAATGCACCGGCACCCGGCAGCGCATTGTTTTCGAACTCCGTGCCAAAGCTCGGCTCACAACCGTCCGCAAAAGTCACAGAGGTAAGCGCCGTCGAGTTGAATGCATAGGAGTTGATGGAACGCACGGACGCGGGGATGGTCACGCTCGTGAATTCCGCCATCTGCATGGAATTGCTGCCAAGCGCAGTGACGCCGTCCTCGATCTCATACTCGTCTGTCCATTTCGCTAAGGGGAAGAAGCGCAGCGCAAGGCCACCATCATAGGGCTGATACACCACATCGTCATCCACGTAGAATTCGCGGTTAGCGTTGTTGCCAGCCGCCGTAATGGACTTCAACTGTCTGCACATGATGAACGCATAGTC
>CAKSEI010000245.1 GCA_934446285.1 uncultured Eubacteriales bacterium
ATGGTGTCCTTTTCCAGCCCAGACATGGAGCCGCTGCGGTCAAGAATAAAAACCAGTTCTGTCATTGGGAAAACCCTCCTTCGTTTGATTACGCCTTGATTTTAGCGAACCCGAAGGAGGGTTTGGTCGCCTGTGGGGCGACATTTATTGGGTTTTCAGGAGGCTTCCCCACTCGGCTTCTTTGAAGCCGACCAGCACGAAGTCATCGCTCACCAGAAGCGGACGCTTGACCAGCATCCCGTCTGCTGCAAGGAGCTTCAGCATCTCGTCCTCACTCATGCCAGGCAACTTGTCCTTGAGTTCCATGGATTTGTAGAGCAGGCCGCTGGTGTTGAAGAATTTCTTGAGCGGAAGGCCGCTGAACTTATGCCATGCGGCCAGCTCGTCATAGGTGGGGTTCTCCGTTTTGATGTCCCGGAGCTGGTAAGCGGCGTGGTGCTCGTCCAGCCACTTCCGCGCCTTCTGGCAGGTGGTGCACTTGGGGTAACAGACAAAAATCATATTTTTCTCTCCTGATCTAATTCTTCCAGATAGCGGATGGCCTGCATGTACTGATCATATTTCCTGGACCGCGCACCGTTCAGCCGCCGGGTATCCGTATTGTGCCTGAGATCTGCCAGCTTGATCCGCCGGGCAATGGGGTCACTCGCCAGCGCCCGGATATAGTCCATATACGGCACGCCGTCCCCATGGGTCAGGAGACGGAGCGTGCGCATGACCGGCTCCGGAAAGCCCGCCCGGGCCAGATCGTCAAAGGAATACCGGTCGCCGTGGTCCTCGATCACGTCGTGGAGGAGGGCCGCACAGACGGACTCCTCGTCCTCCATCTGGGCCGCCAGATAGAAGGGGTGGAACACATAGGGATAGCCGCCCTTGTCCACGTCGTCCCTGTGGGCGTCATACATGATGACGCACGCTTTTTTCACAAGCTCGGAATAATACACCGCGCGCTCCTTTCCGTCTCCGGGTGATGGGCTCACGCCCCCAACAGACTCTGGTCAAAGGCGAACAGGGCCTCGTTGATCTCGAAGATGTCGTACTTTTTCTGCCGGATGAAATACTCGATGATGACGTCGAATTTGCTGCTGGCGCTGAGGGCATAGCCCGCCCGGGCAATGAGGTCCCGGGTCTCGTCCAGATCCAGCTCCAGCGCGATGGCGAAGGCGATGGCCGTGGACTTGGAAGGCTTGTAAGCCGGATTATTACGGATCTTGGAAAAGAGCTTCCGGTCCACGTTGGCTTTTTTGTAGACCTCGGAATCCTTTCTGCCGCTGCGGTCGATGAGCTTCAGCAGCGTCTCCGAAAACCCGGCGTCCAGATGGGCCAGCAGATCGTCCAGCCCGTTAGCGGCCATGGGGGCCGCCATGCACTCCGGCATACTGGCTTTCCGGGCGGCGCTGAACGGCTTCGCCGTGGGCCCCATCCGGCGCAGGCGCTCCCGCCGGACGTCGGTGTGGGCGTCCACATAGTGGTCGTCGATGTACTCGGCGATGTCAGCGAACAGCTTGCCGCTGATCTGGTAAGCCTTCCGGTCGAAGATGACGAGGCAGACCGTCATGTCGTTTTCCATCAGGAATCCGCTAATGGTATCCACCGCGACGCGGAGCGCCTGATCCTTGGGGTAGCCGAAGGCGCCGGAGGAGATCAGCGGGAAGGCCACGGTCTCGCAGCCGTGTTCCTTTGCCAACGCGAGGCTCGTCCGGTAGCAGGAAATGAGCTGCTCCCGCTCGCCGCACTTACCGCCGTTCCACACGGGGCCGACGGTGTGGATCACGTATTTGCAGGGCAGGCGGTAGGCCTTTGTGATCCTGGCATCGCCGGTCTTACAGCCGCCCAGCGTCCGGCAC
>CAKSEI010000246.1 GCA_934446285.1 uncultured Eubacteriales bacterium
GAGAGACAGAGTATGACCATCGCAACTGTCGCGACTCCCTTGCCGCCGTGAAATTTGTAAAATACGGGGAAGCAATGCCCGAGCACGCAGAAGAAGCCCGCGACATATCCGCCGTATATTCCCATGAGCGAAATACCGATGAGGCACGCGGCGAGAGCCTTTGCCATGTCGCCGAGCAGGGTTAATACCGCGTATTTCGTGCCGTAGTTGCGCATCATATTCGTAGTGCCGCCGTTGCCCGAGCCGAAGTTGCGCACATCCTCACCGTACACGCGGCGGGATATTATGACCGCCCAGTTTATACAGCCGAGAAGATACGCGCACACTGCGCACAGCACGAGCAGAGGCAGCGCCACGCCGAGCGGCACTTCATAGTCGTAGTATGCGCTGATAAGTCCGTTATTGCGAAAGTTGAGAAAAGCGTTTATCATTATTTTTCGTCACCCCTCTGACGTATCACGAGATTTATCGGCGTTCCGCGAAATCCGAATACCTCGCGCAGGTTATTCTCTATGTATCTCTGATATGAAAAGTGGAAAAGCTCCGAATCATTGCAGAAGAGAACGAATGTAGGCGGCTTTACTCCGCTCTGGGTCATATAGTATATCTTCAGGCGTTTGCCTTTGTCGGACGGCGGTTGAACGCGTGCGGTAGCGTCCGCCAAAACGTCGTTGAGCGTTCCCGTCGGTATACGCAGAGCCGCCTGGGATGCAGCGTTTGTTATGTATTCAAAGAGTCGGGGGACTCTCTGACCGGTTTTTGCCGAGATGAAGAGCAGCGGAGCGTAGGTCATATACCCGAGATGACGGTATACATCGTCGGTAAACGTCTTGACGGTGTTATTGTCCTTTTCGACAAGGTCCCACTTATTTATGACGATAATGCACGCCTTGCCCGCGTCGTGGGCAATTCCCGCTATCTTTTCGTCCTGCTCGGTGACTCCCTCCGCCGCGTCAATCATGATAAGGCATACGTCCGCGCGCTCGACTGCGGTCTTTGCACGCAGCACGGAGTATTTTTCTATCCTGTCCTCGACCTTGCTCTTGCGGCGTATTCCCGCCGTGTCAACGAAAATAAATCTGCCGTATTCGTTCTCCGTTTCGGTGTCTATCGCGTCGCGCGTCGTGCCCGCGATATCCGAGACGATAAGCCGGTCCTCACCGAGGATTCTGTTTATAACCGAGCTTTTCCCCGCGTTCGGCTTGCCTATCACCGCGACTCTTATCGCGTCGGTATCTACGACCTCTTCATCATACGCGGGGAGCAGTTCCGATACTCTGTCGAGCAGGTCGCCCGAGCCCGTACCGTGCAGCGACGATAGGGCTATCGGATCGTCAAGCCCCAGCTCGTAGAATTCGTAGAATTCCGGCGGGAGCGCGCCTATCTTGTCGCATTTATTTACCGCGAGCACGATGGGCTTGAGGCTGCGATGCAGCATATTGGCAATCTCGCGGTCGTCGGCGGTGACTCCCGCGCGGATGTCCGTCATAAATATTATAACGTCGGCACTCTCTATTGCTATCTCAGCCTGCAGACGCATGTGGCGCAGTATGGCGTCATCCGCCTTAGGCTCTATGCCGCCCGTATCTATGAGCAACATCTTTCTGCCGCGCCATTCTATATCGTAATATATGCGGTCGCGCGTGACGCCCGGCGTGTCCTCGACTATAGCTATACGCTGTCCCGACAGCTTGTTAAAGAGCGTGCTCTTGCCGACGTTCGGCCGACCGACTATAGCGACAACAGGCTTTGCCATGACTCTTCCCCCTCCTCTGTTAATTCCGCCGCCGCACACCGTGCGGCGCTCTCTATTACCTTGTGCATATCGAGATACCTAT
>CAKSEI010000247.1 GCA_934446285.1 uncultured Eubacteriales bacterium
CCATACGCAATCAAGGCGTACCCAATGTTTTTAAGGGTGGTATCATCTAACTTGCTGACAATTTGGTTGCCTTCATCATAATTGCCAGCTTCAATTGCACTCTGAAAGCTACCCAAAGCAATGCTCTGATAGGTATCCCTCGCATCAGTCAAAGTCTGGTAATTAGAAACTGTTCCCTGCTCATCTGAACTGAGCGCTGCATAGGACTTCTCCGCTTCGCTGATTGCCGGACCACTTTCAATTGTTACATCGCCAATGCTATTAATCTGCTTTTCTGCGGTCCTAACAGCTTGGCTTTTACATCCGGTCAGGGCAAGACAAGCGATGATTGCAAATACGACGAATACATATTTCTTCATATATGTTTTCTCCCTATCTTTTTCTATCTGCTGAAGGCTCACACTTTTTTGAAATCACCCGACTTGATTGTCATCATCCCCGGCAAATCCAAAGACAAGGTCACGCTCTTCGCTTTATCTCCGTCTGCTGATTGGAAAGCCTCAATTGTTCCGGCCTTGATGAACTGACCTCCATCTTTCACGTAAATGGTCTTCCCGTCAAAATAGAAGTCCCACGAATCAGATTTATTTACTTGATTTGTCATGTTGAACGTATAGAAGCTGAGCGTTCCACCGGAAACGCTGAAATGCAGCTGCTGCTCATCGGTAAAGGAAAGCGATAAGAGAAGCACCGAGCCGCCTGACCAGATATCGACTTCGCTTTTATCCCACTGGACAAATCCCATGGCCATCAGTCTCGCTCCGGCAAACTTATCATTTGTCAAGGTATCCTGATATCCTTGAATCGCAGAAAATGTTTCAGCGGTGTCCACGTAATTATGGTTATCCATCTGCCAATTCAGGTACTGATAAAGAAAATCCTGCATCCATTCTTCATTTGTATCATGCAGATAAAGGAAGCCATAGGCATCTTTATAATCTTCTTGAGAAATCAGTGATTTTGAAATCTCATCCAGTGTGGAATGAAGCGTTTCATTCACTTCGCAGGTCTTGAAAATTTCCGTTGATTTTTCGTAGTTCTGGTTTTTTGCCAAATCTTCCCCATAAGCAATCCTGACATCGTTAAGCGTTTCCTGAGCGGGGGCATAGGTATCCACTAACGTTTCCAGAACTAAAATACTTGCTTCGTAGTTTCCGCTTTCACTCAGTTGTACTCCATAGAGCCGATACGCCTCATTAGCCTGTTCAGCAGAATCCTTATAGTCCTCTAAAGACGAGAAAAGCGCGCTTGCTTCCAGATACTCGCCTTTATCGCAAAGTTTTTGAGCCTTTCTATAATCAAACGCTTTGCAACCAGTTAACGTTCCACACAGCATAGCAGCAATCAGGAAAATCCCTGTCAATCGAACAAAACGCTTCATTTTTCCCTCCGATAATTTATTCTATATGATACCAGGTTTCGAACGCGCTTGCCTCTGTAAGCGCCGGATAAAGCGTCATAACGTCCTTATCCTTGTTGAATTGAACTCTGTAGGTACGCTGCGTATCTCCGAGCCGTATTTTCACCTTGTTTCCAAATGCCGGTTTCCAATCAAACACAGCAGCCGTCATATTCAGCCACTCATAACCGGTTTCAAGTCGGTACTCAATTTCATCTCCGGAAATATCGAGTACCTTGATTATCGAATCATCAAGGACATACCAGTCCTTCGCAAAATTCTTTTTAAGGCTGGCTATGCTAACGCTATAAACTGCAATCAGAATTACCAGTACAGCGCATACCGCAATGCCTAAGTAAGTTGCTGTCTTTGAGGATTTTTTGACTACCAAAGTCGTCTGAGGTTCTTCTTGCTCTTCCGTAGCTTTGTTAGAAGTA
>CAKSEI010000248.1 GCA_934446285.1 uncultured Eubacteriales bacterium
GAACTACTTCGTTCAAGTGTCCCTACATTGTGTTTCGTCCGTCTTGCTCTTATTCAGTTTTTTGTGAACTTTCACTTAAAGAGCCTTTTATCGAGGCTCTTTTTTGTTTTTTCATTGACTTTTCTTCCTCCGTATGAGATAATAAGGTTAATAAGGTTGACTCATATATATGCGAGGTATATTGATATGGAAAATACTCTGAGCGCACTTCTTAAGAAATACGACAGCTATGATTATTATATAAAAGACAAGATTAAGCGCGACACCGAGGAATACAGAAAGGGGCAGTTTGCTCTGGTATTTACCGATTCGGACGGCAACACTCTTGACGACGTTAAGGTAAGTGTAAAACAGGTGAGACACGAATTTAAATTCGGCGGTACAACCTTTTATCTGAACGGTTTTACCGATGATATGCGCAATAAGGAATTCGAGCGTCTTTTTACGGATATCTTCAATTATGCCGTAATTCCTGTTTATTGGGACACGCTTGAACTTGTCGACGGTCAAGAGCGCTTTTTACCCGAAAGCCCTTTTGTCAGCCGCCGTCCGCCTATTGATACATGTATGGATTTCTGCCGCAGGAATTCTTTACGTGCCAAGGCTCATTGTCTTGTATACAATTCATTTCAGCCTGATTGGATTCCGGAAAACAACCGTGATTTAAAGATAAGAATAGATAAGCGCATTCGCAGGCTCGCGGAGCATTGCGGAGATTTCTTTGAGGATATCGACGTCATAAATGAGATGATATCTATATATAAGAACTGCTACAAGGGCAACGCCATGCGTAACATGCAGATTGCCGACGAACATGACCATGAAAAATGGGCTTTTCAAACTGCCGAAAAGTATTTTCCGTATTCACGGCTTTTTTGGAACGAGGGCGGCTTTGAGTCTTTTGCCAATCCGAATTACAGAGGGCATCGCAGTTTCTACTATATGACCCTGAAGGATAATATCGCAAAGGGTGCGCCTATCGGCGGCATAGGAATGCAGTTTCACTGTTATTCCGAGCGCGATAATGCAGCTGCCGTTCTTGACACTCTGTGCAATCCTCTCAGACTTATCGATGTTTTTGACTGCTACGGGGCTTTCGGTCTGCCCATGCATATTTCTGAGGTGAATATTCCGTCATGGTCCAATGAGGCTGAGGATGAATTTCTTCAGGCTGAGCTTACCGAGCGCCTTTACAGGCTCTGGTTCTCGAGCAAAAATGTCGAGAGCGCGGTATGGTGGACATTTGCCGACGGAACGGCTTATCCCACGGAGAATGTATTCTACGGCGGACTTATACGCAATGACTGTACTCCGAAACCCGCATATGAGAGGCTCGATCGCCTTATAAACAGCGAATGGAATACATCGTTTGAGGTTACGGCGGACAAAAGACTTGACTTCAGAGGATTTTACGGCGACTACGTTGTCAGCGCGGAATGCGGAGGCAAGACCTGCACGCAGACTTTGAGACTTTATCATGACACAACCGGCTTTGACAACAGGCTGTGCGACTTCCGCTCAAAGAGGCTTGTGCTTACCTGATTTTTGTATGTATTCGGACGGTGACAGTGCCGTCCGAATTCTTTTATATTGATTTTACGTCGTCGGTATGGTATAATATGTTAGCAGGAGTAAGTTATTTACCGAAGTCTCGTGCAATGAATGAACAAGAAAAGGCTACCTGATGTTTTCAAAGCTTGTCCCTGATTTTTACTACCATTCTCTTGAAGAAATAACACCGTCCATGCTGCGCTCACTCGGAATTGAGGCGCTCGTCATGGATATAGACAATACCATAG
>CAKSEI010000249.1 GCA_934446285.1 uncultured Eubacteriales bacterium
GGCAGGTCGAGGCCCTCCCGCAGCAGGTTGATGCCCACCAGCACGTCGAACTCGCCCAGCCGGAGGTCCCGGATGATCTCCATGCGCTCGATGGTGTCGATGTCGTGGTGCATGTACCGCACCCGGATGCCCGCGTTCCGCAGGTAATCCGTCAGGCTCTCCGCCATTTTTTTCGTCAGAGTGGTGACCAGCACCCGCTCCTCCCGGGCGGTGCGGTCGTTGATCTCGCCGATGAGGTCGTCGATCTGTCCGTCCACCGGGCGGACCTCGATGATGGGGTCCAGCAGGCCGGTGGGCCGGATGACCTGCTCCACGATCTGGCCGGAGCGCACCCGCTCGTACTCGCCGGGGGTGGCGGAGACGTACACCACCTGATTGAGCCGCTGCTCGAATTCCTCGAACTTCAGGGGCCGGTTGTCAAAGGCGCAGGGCAGGCGGAAGCCGTAGTCCACCAGCGCGGTCTTGCGGGCCCGGTCGCCGTTATACATGGCCCGGACCTGAGGGAGGGTGACATGGCTCTCGTCAATGAACATGACGAAATCCTTGGGGAAGTAGTCCAGCAGGGTCTTGGGCGGCGACCCGGCGGGACGGCCCGCCAGCACCCGGCTGTAGTTTTCGATGCCGGAGCAGTAGCCCAGCTCCTGCATCATCTCGATGTCGTACATGACCCGCTGCTTGATGCGCTGGGCCTCCACCAGCTGGTCGTTATCAGTGAAGAACTTCACCCGCTCCTCCAGCTCCTTGTAGATCTCCTGGATGGCGGCCTCCATTTTGTCCTTGGGGGTGACATAGTGGGTGGCGGGCCAGATGGGGACGTGGGTGCGCTCCCGGATGGGCGCGCCGGTGACCACGTTGATCTCGGAGATGCGGTCGATCTCGTCGCCGAAGAACTCCACCCGGACGGCCACGTCCTTCCAGTAGGCGGGGTAGATCTCCACCGTGTCCCCCCGGACCCGGAACATATTGCGCTCGAAGGCGATGTCGTTGCGCTCGTACCGGATGTCCACCAGACGCTTCAAAAGGGCGTCCCGCTCGATGGTCATGCCGGGCCGCAGGGAGATCATCATTTTCTCGAAATCCTCCGGCTCGCCCAGACCGTAGATGCAGGAGACGGAGGACACCACGATGACGTCCCGCCGCTCGAACAGGGCGGCGGTGGCGGACAGGCGCAGCCGGTCGATCTCGCCGTTGGTGGACGAATCCTTCTCGATGAAGGTGTCCGTGTGGGGGATATAGGCCTCCGGCTGGTAGTAGTCGTAGTAGGAGACGAAATACTCCACCGCGTTGTCCGGGAAAAACTCCTTGAACTCGGAGCACAGCTGAGCGGCCAGCGTCTTGTTGTGGGCCAGCACCAGCGTGGGCCGCTGGACGGCCTCGATGACCTTGGCCATGGTAAAGGTCTTGCCCGAGCCGGTGACGCCCAGCAGGGTCTGCTCGTTGACCCCGGCGTTGAGCCCCGCCGCCAGCGCGGCGATGGCCTCCGGCTGGTCGCCGCTGGGCTGATATTCGGATACGACTTTGAATTTTGGCATGGCGGCCTCCCTGTCCTGCGTTCAGATACCTATATAGTAGAACATATGTTTTTTGATGTCAACAGAAAGCTGTGGATTTTGTCCGGTTTTTGTCCATGGACTCAAAACCGGGGAACATATTATTATACCACGAAGCGGCCCGTTCTACAAGGTGATCTGATATGGAAACATTTCTTCCGGTGTAGGACTACAATACATATTGGACAAGTGAATAAAAAGATATGAAGGATATGGTCTCATGGGTTATAGTTAAGTT
>CAKSEI010000250.1 GCA_934446285.1 uncultured Eubacteriales bacterium
GTGTAGAGGGACGCGTTCCTTTCAAAGGTCCTCTTGCCGATACCGTATTCCAGCTTATGGGCGGTCTGCGTTCGGGCATGGGCTACTGCGGATGCCCCGACATTGAGAGTCTCAAGGAGAACGGACAGTTCGTCCGAATTACGGGCGCGGGTCTGAGAGAGAGCCATCCCCACGATATAAATATTACGAAAGAGGCACCCAACTACACGTCACACAACTGATAATAATGTTTGAGAAATTTTTCAACAACATAAAGTACGCCGTAAAAAATATCCTGTTTCATAAGAGCGAGTTTGTAAGCTTCTTTATAACCGTTTTTGTCATACAGGTTATTTTCGGCGTTGTGTCGCTCTGCTATTATAACAATAACGATATTGACTATAAATACGCGCGTGGCGACGAGGACTATCACTTTGAGCTTGTCAACTTAAATGACGACCAGTACTACGGTCTTGTCAACAATACCAAGTATTCAAACCACGGTGAGGACCAGCTGTACGTCATAACCGAGCACGCCGAGCGCAACAGAAATTCGATCGACAACACACGTCACGACCTTAAAATAAAACTGAAAGGCGAATTATCCTCGTCTCTTCGCCTTTTTGAAAAGAGATACGGTGCCGACCTTGAAGCCAACGGCGACGGAAACTATTCGATAAGCTACACGCCTATCGTGCAGTACGAGAAAAATGCTGCGGCAAACAGACGGGTGTTTATTCTGGCGCTGTTTGCCATGTTTGCGATTTCCTTCTTCCTTATGCTGCTGCTCTTTTCGTTCAGGCTCAATCACTTCAAGTTTACCTACGGCATATATCTGACGTTCGGAGCGAATTTCAAAAAGCTTTTCACCTCATCATTCTGGGAGATGACGACCGTTACGCTCGTCACGTATCTGCCGTCCTGCCTTGTCTCATATCTGCTCGCTAAATTCATCTACGCCTCGGGCGGAGCTACGTTTGCCGTACACGGCTTTTCGTTCTTAATTGTTCTGTTATTCACTTTTGCCGTGACATCACTGTCTGTTCTCGCACCGATAACCGCCCTTGCCCGCTCCATGCCCGTAAAGGCACTTGCAGCAGAGGACAACTCAAACTTCGTGTCCGTGCCGCGACGTTCAAGTGAGAGGACTATAAGGCGCTTTCCCTACGGATATCTCGCGGGGAATATTATTCGCTTCAGGAAGTATCTTATTAAACTAATCCTCTGCGGCATGGTTTTCGGAACCATGTTTGTCGGCGGCTCGTATTTTGCAAAGCTTTACTCTGAGAAGATTAATTACAACTATCCCGCCTTTACCGTTGATTTCTCGGGAGGGGAAGACTCTTACGACGACTCGATGTATGATACCCTCGTCTCTATTGATGGGGTTACGGACGTAAAAAAGACGCGCTCAACGTCTGCTGTGTACGTGAAGAGCCATCTTCTCTTAGACCCGTCCGATGTCGGAGCGTTTACGGGGCTGCTCTCGTATACTCTCGACGGTGAGAAATATAAAGTAAGCGGCGATTTCTCTTTTTCGCCGCTTGATGCGGGTATGGCGGATTATCTGCAGAAAAATTACGACTGCGACGGAGATGTCGGGGCGTGCGTAGATTCATCCGACCTTATAGCGATAAGTGACAGCCGCTATAACTCACGTATATATAAATTCAAGCCGGGAGACAAGGTGAAGATAGCCGTCTTTCTCTCGTCGGACGCAAAGCCCGAATCGGTCGAGACGGGTAAGGCATATATGCGTCAACAGTTAGAGTGCAATTCCTACTCATACAGGACGTATACCGT
>CAKSEI010000251.1 GCA_934446285.1 uncultured Eubacteriales bacterium
ATTTCAGCCTGCGGAAGGACGGCAGGACCAGATTCTCTTCCATCTCTTCGATCTCACGGAAGGAGGTGACGTCCCTGCACGCGGCGTAGTAGCTCAGAATGGCGATGCAGTCGTGGGTGCCGCCGGCACCGTTGTGGAAGTTCTTTTTGCCGCCCAGATCGGCGCGCCAGTCGGCGAGAAAATCCACGTACTGGCGCTGGACCCGCTCCCAGACCGTTTCCCGCTGCTCCGGCGGATAGTGGAGGGCAGGTCGTAGTTGTAGCCCGCGTCAATCATAATGGTGGTGCCGCCCTTGCGGTAGAAGAAGATATTCGCCACCCACTCCCGCACGCAGGCCACGTTTTCGTCGATCCAGCCCGTGTTCAGGGGCTTGAAGATCTCCTTGCCCCGGTACATTTTGCTTATTTCCTTTGTCTGAAACTCGGTTGCCTGTTTGGACATATGATGACCTTTTTTCTGACGGCAAGGCCCCCAAAGATGGAGGTTAGCAAAAACTAACCGCAGGCCATTTGAAACGCCGCCACAGGGCGGCATTCGGAGGGGGCAGCTTATGGGGTAATGTCTGGAAATATGACTGAAATATTTATCTGGTCATATTTTAACATGAAGCGCCGCGCATTTCAATAGGAAAATGTCCGTCGGCGGGCAGAAATACGGAAAACAGGATGGAGAAAAATCCGGCGCGCGGACTTGACAGCGGCGGGAATACGGCTATAATATAACACTGTCATATAACGACGTTATCTACATCTGGATGGATGGGAACAGGAGAGACGCATGACAGGAACCAACGGCTCCACGCTGGAGCGCATTCACGCCGCCGCCACAGCAGAGTTTCTGGGAAAAGGCTATCAGGGCGCATCCCTACGGAATATCGTCAAGACCGCGGGAGTCACCACCGGCGCGCTATACGGCTATTACGACAGCAAGGAGGCTCTGTTCGCCGGGCTGGTGGACGAGCCGTACCGCCATGTGCTGGACACCTACCGGGCCGCCGTGTTCTGGTTCGAGGCCCTGCGGCCGGAGGAACAGGTGATGCAGATGGGCGAGGTGGGCAAGAACTGCATGCGGGAGCTGCTGACCTACATGGATGAGCAGCGCACCCAGTTCCACCTGATCCTGGAGCGCTCCGAGGGTACGCCCTACGCCGGGCTCATCGACGAGTTGGTGTCCCTTGAGGTGGCGGCCACGGAGCGGTACTGCGGCGTGCTGCGCGGTCTCGGAAAAACGGTGCCCGAGATCGACCGGCGGCTGGAGCACATGCTGGCGACGGGGATGATGAACGCCTACTGCGAGATCATCATCCACGATATGCCCATGGAGGACGCGCGGCGGTACATCGAGGATCTGGGCGATTTTTATACGGCTGGCTGGCTGAAAATTATGGGGCAGTGATGCTCTATAATTTTTGCACGGCGGTTAGACAGCGCTAACCGCGCCGAATTTCAAGCGGAAAAGAGGATGCTGCATGGAAGCAAAGAAAAATGCTATCAGTTTATTCATGTTGAAGCCTCCTTCCGTGGTTCAAAAATACTTATTATTATCCAATATGATTATACCATGCAACGCACGAACTTTTCAATTCCTGTCTTCATACAAATGTGCAACTTTTCTATGAACGCCGCACTTTTTCTCCGCTTCGCTTGCCGCCCTGCGGCGTTCCTCGCTATATGGGGCAGGCAGTGAAAAAGCGCAACCGATTTTCGTCGATTGCGCTTTGGTGGGTGGGAATTGTTCTATGAACTTTTTTACAAAATCACTCCTGCTGGAAAT
>CAKSEI010000252.1 GCA_934446285.1 uncultured Eubacteriales bacterium
GAGTATCGGCGTGCCCTCGAGCGAATTTTCACCGCGATATTTGAGAATGAAGTCGTATCTGTCGAGCAGATTTTTTTCGATATAATCGGTCCATGCGGGCGTGCATTCCTGCAGTCCCATGACATCGGGGCCGTATTTGTCAATGATTGCACCAAGGCGCGGAGCTCGGTCGGATATCATAAGCCCCGGGCCGTCATCGCAGCAGCGGATGTTGAAGGTCACGAGATTAAGTTTCATATCATACTCCTTGTTCTTACAATTTGAAAAAAGCGTGATGCACGTAACACAGATAAGAATAAATGTAGTTATTTTTTTGAGTTGCAATATGTAACCTCTTTTTTATTTACCGAGTGCCCGAAGTGACTCAACTCTGTCGGGCAGGCAGATAAGGTCTATGTCCCACGCGGGGAAGCCCGGTTTCTTTCTTAAATATATAGAATAAAACGGGTATCTGCGTGCGATAAAGAGCGGTAGGGTAAAGATATCCTCGCTCCTGTGATAAGCCGAAATGTATAGGGAAGGGCGGCAGCGAGAAATTGTCCGTTTGCTGCCCGTGAGTGCCTGCAGCTCTGCGCCCTCCACGTCGTATTTTATGAGGTCAACGGTGTCGCCCGCCGTTATTGCGTCAATGGAAGCAAATGCGCATTCGTCACCATCGCCTATTCCCGAGTTCCTGTTTCCCTGAGAGCGGAAGCTCACCGACTCTTCCTTATCCCACGCACCGATGTTTAAGGGGATAACTCTTTTTTCGCTCCCGGCATACTCGCTCAGCTTGCGGAAGCTCCGTCTGTCCGGCTCGAGCGCGTATATTTTCTTCACGTTCGGGTTCTCGCGGATAAATTTGCGCGCGGTGTCGCCGTTGTACGCTCCCGCGTCGCATATAACGCCGTAATTGCGGTAGTCGAGCAGGCTGTCTCCTCCGTCGGAGTCGACGCTTTTTTCAAGAATATCAGCCCGCCCCGTCAGCTTGTACTCGATAATAAGGTCGAAAACCTCGCGGGAGCGCTCATCGGCAAAGCAGCTGCGGGCGCGCATTATCTCATCCGAATTGCTGTTATAAAAGCTCTTATCAAAGACGTTTTCTCCGCACACGGGAACATCAGGTATGTAAAGCTCGCGCTCACGTGCTATGCGCCTTACGTTTTCCGCAACATCCTCAAGGGAAGAGCCGAAAGCAACAAGAACGGTGAAATCATCGTATTTTTCACTTACCTGTGCGTATGTGAGAACCTTTTTTCCGTGAAAGAAATGTCCTCTTACAAAGCCGTCCGAGGCAAAGAAATCGCTTACCGCGATGCCCCGCTCGGACAGAACTTTCAATATTTTATCCGCGCCGTTTCCCATGCCGTACATAACTACGGGCTTGTCCGTGCGCGAAAGCACGTCATAAAGGTCAGTCAACTTTTATAAACCTCATTGCGTTTTCGTAATAAATGTCGCCGAGGCTTTCCTCCGGCAGGCTGAGCTTCTTAAAGAGAGTATGGTAGTCGGCGAGATTGTATACGGGATAGTCGCTGCCGTACATTACGCGCTCAAGTCCGCACGCCTTTATTAGCTCCGCCGCGCGCTCGGGCGTCATAGCCCAGAGAGCACTCGAGAGGTCATACCATATGTTGTCAAGCCCGTAGAGGCATTTCGCCTCGTCCCACGCTTTGTAGCCGCCGAGGTGGGAGGCGGATATATGCAGCCTTGGGAAATCGCGGGCAATTTTCTGCAGCTTTTTCGGTTCGCTGTAGCGGTATTCGGCTCTGTCGTCGCCCATGTGAAGCACGA
>CAKSEI010000253.1 GCA_934446285.1 uncultured Eubacteriales bacterium
GGAGTGGTTTGATGAAAAGGTCCGATTTGGTTTTTAACGGATTTACACTTATAGTATCAGGCACGATGCTGTGGCTTTGCGGGTACTATCCAATCAGGCTGTGCATTGTCAGGCCGGAATGGAGCGTGCTGCTGTCACTTTTGGCGGGGATCATCGTCTTTGGCGTCAATTTCTATCTGCTGACGACGTTCTTCGCGAGCGATAAGAGCCTGATTTCCGACAATATGTTCAGTTTGCTTGAGCCTGTGAGCGACTCGGGCGGGCGCAAAAAGTTCCTCGCTTGCTTTGCGGTGCAGGTTGCATTTGACGTGGTGCTGATAATACTGTCGTCGATAAATGCTGCGCTGCTGCAGTACGTCCGGGTGCTGTACATACCGCTGGCCGCCGCGCGGTGGTTTGCGCTTTACGCCGTGTTGACGAGGAAAAAGAACGGCGTTTTCGCGAGCAAAAAGCTCACGGTGATACTCGTCGCCCTGTGCGTAGCACTTACCGCGGCGTTTACCGCGCTTGCGGCGCTTTCGACGGAGAGATACCGCTTGCTTTCGGGCGTTTACGATATTCAAAGTTACGCGGAGCTTCCCGCGGCGCTGAACAACATTAACTTCAATATGAGCGTTCGCTACGCCGAGTTCGAGACGCTTATCGGGCTTTCTTTCATTGCGCTGCACTATTTTGCGGTGCGCTCTGCCGACTGCGGCAAGAGCAAGGTCAAAGCGACGCGCGCGGCCATGGCTTCGGCTGCCGTTATCGTTGCGGCGTGCGCGCTTTTTGTCGCGAAATCGCTGATATACCGCGAGGGCTCGTTCAAGTCGTTCACCAACACTAACGTTAGCTCGGAGAGTTTTGAAAATAACCCTGGCTATTCGGTGTCTGCTCCGACGTTTAACCGCTTCGCTTATCCGAGCGGTGAGAAAGCTGCTTATCAGCGTACGCACGTCTTGGTCACATACAAGGGCAGCGAGGCCGCTTCGTATTGGGTTGACGGCGACAGGTATGGCACCTATGACCCAAACCACACTCCTGTTGCAGCCGGCACGATAGAGATACGGGACGAATACAGAACGCTGAGCGTCGGCGGGCGCGAGGTGTATATCTTTGACGATAAGCTGATGTGTTACGTCGAAAACGACCTGTTGAAATGCGTAAAATTTGACGAGCTTGATGAGAAATCGGACGAGAGCGAGCTTGTCACCGCGACGCTTGAGCGGCTGCTTAGCGACGGCGACGTCGGAACGTACATAGCCGCGCGCAGATATGCCGACAAATATCTGCTGAGTATCGCGCAGCCGATGAATGAGCGCATCAGATCCGGCAAGCTGACCTCGGCGGAGGACGGCTACAGGCAGCATTACGGCTACAGCGAGGGCTTTGCAGTATTGCTCGATTGAGTTTGACGGGAGGCTGCGCTGTGGCAGGGAAGAACGGAGAATTTAAGCGGTGGATAACGCCGCTTGCGGCGGGAGTTGCCGCCGTCGCGCTGGTGGTATTCTTTGTGCTGTGGTGGCCGCTGCTTGGCGTTGTCAACGGGTGCGGCGACGTGCTGTCGGGCAAGCGCGAGAGCGAAAACGAACACCTGAGCGCGTACAATTTCAGTCAGGACACAGTCGGCAACGAAATCGGCGCGTCCGATATAAAGAGGCGCGCGGTGTTCGTTTTTGCGTGGCACTACGGCGGCAAGGGCACGCTTGTCGTGCTCAACAACCGCTCGTACATCGACTGCTTTCGGCCGCGATATGGAGGGCTGCGCTTACCTTGAGCCTATCAAGGC
>CAKSEI010000254.1 GCA_934446285.1 uncultured Eubacteriales bacterium
GCGCACCTGCCCGGTGCCATGGTGCAGATCAAGCACATCGAGAGCGGCGTGACCTACACCGCCGAAACCAATTTTGCGGGCTATGCCATCTTTGACAACATCAAGCCCGGTGCTTACGAGATCAAGGAGATCACCGCGCCCTCCGGCTGGCTGAAGGACGACGCCACCTATACGGCTTCCGTGGCCACCGGCGAAACCACGACCTTTTCTCTCGTGAACAAGGAGCTGCCCGGTCTGCGGATCATCAAGTATGACCGCAAGAACATGGTGGCGATGGCCAATGTCACCTTTGAAATTTTCCGAGACAGCGTTTCTCTCGGCAAATTCCGCACGGACGAGTTTGGTGAAATCCTCCTGACCGATGCTGCTCCCGGCACCTACCGCGCCGTGGAGGTGGATACCGGCAGCGACGGCCACATCCTCGACACCACGCCGCAGGAGGTGGAGCTGTCTCCCGGCGACGGCATCAAGGAGCTGCTGTTCTTCAATGATGTGAAGCCCGGTATGCGCCTCATCAAAGTGGACAGCACCGATCCAAGCAAGGTGATCCCCAATGCAGTTTTTGAAATTAAGTCCGTGGCTGGGGATTACGGCCCCAAGGAGTTCACCACCGACCAGAACGGCGAAATTGACCTCTCCAAGCTCCCCACCGGCGCTTATGTGGTGACGGAAAAAGCCTGTGAGGGCTATATCATCGACCAGGCCCAGCGTATCATCCAGCTTGACGCCAACGAGGACGCACAGTTCGTATTCACCAACACCATCAAGCCCTCGTTGCAGATCATTAAGACCAGCTCGGACGGGAGCCGCCTGAAAAATGTTCATTTCCGTATCGCCAAGATCGAGGACGGGACGCATTATCTCGACCGCACCACCAATGAACAGGGCGAAATTCTGATTGCCGATTTGGAGCCCGGCGTGTACTCCGTGCGGGAAACCGCCACGGATTCCTCACACATCCTTGACCTGCGGGAGTATCACATGGAGCTGTTCGCAGGCCGAACCAGCACCCTGACCATTGAAAATCAGAAGCGCCCCAACCTCATCGTGTATAAGCACGACGCCGACACCGGCGAGCCCATCGCAGATACCGTGTTTGAAGTCCGCGCCGCAGACGGCCACAGCGTCGATCAGATCAAGACAGACAGCGAGGGCAAGGCGGAGCTGAGGAACCTGCTCCCCGGCGTGTACGAAATCTCGGAAAAATCCGTGCCGTCCCCCTATCTGCTGGATGCGCCCTCTCAGCTTGCCACCCTCTACCCTAATCGTGACCACACCGTGTATTTTGAAAACCATCAGAAGCCCGCGCTGACCGTCAAAAAGGTGGACAGCGTGACGGGAGATCCCTTGCAGGGCGCGAAATTCCATGTTACCTACGCCAGCAACAATACCGGCAGCGGTGAGATCAATGACCTCGGCACTTTCTACTCCGGTGAAAACGGCCAGTTCCAGCTCACCGGTCTGCGGGACGGCTGGTACAAGGTAACAGAGCAGGAGCCGCCCACGGGGTACGCCATCAAGGAGGCCACGCAGGAGGTCTACATCAAGTCCGGCACCGGTAAAGTGCTGACCTTTGAAAATATTCCGCTCTCTGCCCTCGTCGTGTGGAAGTATGATAGCGTCACCGGCGAAGCAGTCAGCAACGCCGTATTCCAAGTGAAATACCTCGGCGGCACCTCCGGCACAGGCGGTACGGTCATCGGCACCTACAAGACTTCCGCCAATGGCAGCTTCACCGTGACGGGGCTGAA
>CAKSEI010000255.1 GCA_934446285.1 uncultured Eubacteriales bacterium
CGGGGATTGCTGAAGCTGCAAGATGATACTCTGCACATCTAAGGCGGGCGCTTGTTCGGCAGGTGCTTGGACACCACGCAAATCAGGATTTGCATAAAAGGCACTTTCAAACTTCTGCGCATTGACCTTTCGATCTTCGTCGAGGATGTGTGCATAGACCTTTGTGACCATATCGGCCTGTGAATGTCCGGTATCACCCTGGGTGGCCTTAATGTCCCCGTGGTTGAGCTTCAGCTTGTAGGTAGTGCTGGAATGACGGAGAGAATGAAAGACCACATCAGGAAGCTGTGCATCTCGCTTCAAGCGTCGAAATGCGTTGGAAATGACCGTTTCCTCACAGGGGCGTCCATTTGGCAGCGCAACCACAAGGTTATAGTCAAGATATTCGCTGCCGAGAAATTCTTTTTGCTTGTCCTGTGACGCTTTCCATTCCCGCAGAATGTACGCGACTGTTTTCGGCATCCACACTTTGCGAACGCTGCTTTCTGTTTTGGGTGTTTTCAGCACGATCACGGTGCTGGCATCTTCCAAATACATTGTGCGGGGGAATTTCTTGATGATTTCTTCTTCTCCCAAAACAGCGAGAGAGTCCTCACGCACACGCACCAGCTCTTTCTCCACACATAGATAAGCATTGTCGCTGGCAATATCTGCATCGGAAATGTGAATGTTATCCCATGTCAGGCCGACAATTTCTCCAATCCGCAAGGAGCAGGCGAACGAAAGATTGATTGCAACATACAGCCGCCCGTCCTTGCATTCGTCCAGCGCTTTGCGAATGGTAGCGGCATCCCATATTTCGCGGGGGTTGCGCTTGACCTTTGGGAGTGTTGTGTTTTCGAAGGGGTTTTTCGCGATAATGTCCCAGCGCACAGCCTGACCGAAAGCGCAGCGCAGCAATTTGTTGATGCGCTCGATATTGGCGGGCGTCATATACTCCGTTTTGCTGTATCGGTTTTTGAATGTAGGGCATTTCGTTTTTTGCAGTGCGGAAATAAAACGGTCCGCAGCAATAGGGGTTACATCCTGCATCAGTATATTGCCGAGTTTGGGATTAATATAGTTGCGGATCAGTCCCGTATTAGAAGAGTAGGTACTGGGACTCCATTTTTTTGTTCCGTACAGGCTCACAAAATCTTCAAGGAATGCGGCGACAGTCGTTTTGCTGGGGGCAATGAAGGTGCGGGAACCCTGTTTGTATTCGATTTCAGCCTTGCGGTGCTTCGCTTCGGCCTCTGTGTCAAACGATTCCCATTTTTGCTTTTTCTCTCCGTCTTCATTCTCATAATAATAGACAACATGGTATTTGCCTCTACGTCTTTTGATGGATGCCATAATAAACCTCCTACATACTCTGTTTATCCAGCCAATCATCAAAGGACACTTTGGAAACTCTGATAGATGAACCGATCCGCACCACCTTAAATACACCGGAGTGGACAAGGCTGTATGCAGCGGTTCTTCCTATGCCAAGAATTTTTGCGATTTCCTCGACGGTATATGTCCGCTTTCCGGCGAGAAAATTGTAAGGATTGCTATGGTCAATACTCATAGTTGACCTCCTCTCGATGACCACAGCACCATGCTTCAGGTGATATTGTAGCATGGCGCTGTGATTGAATCAAAAAATGAACATAAGGGAAATGGCAAAACCGGACGGCTGTTGGCGGCAGCCCACGGGAATCTCACCCCGGCCCATGCTGATGGGTGCGCCGCGCAATGCTTTGAGGGCGTTCAACGCGGGAG
>CAKSEI010000256.1 GCA_934446285.1 uncultured Eubacteriales bacterium
CCTGTTTCTGCCGGGAGTACCCTGATGAACCTCTATGCGGCAGATAAGGGCGTCGAGCAGCGCGCTGTCGAGCGTATCAAATCTGAGAAAGTCTCTGCATTTATCCTCCTCCACGCCGCTGAGGCGTGAGAGCTTACCTGCGTCTGCGTTCAGACCCCTGAGACTCTCCGCTATCGCTTCGCAGAGAGTAACGTAATCGATATGGTGATTTGAACATACATCTGCTCCTCCGCGCTTATACGCGGAACAGGCAAGGGCGCACGGACTTCCCGTGCGTCTCGTACCGACCGTGCTCATGCGTGCGCCGCAGTCCGCGCAGTACACAAGCCCTGAGAATATATTCTCAAAGGTACGAGCCGTGTGCGATCGCTTAGCGAGATAAAAATTGGCGCGCTCAAAGTGCGCGCCGTCCGTCAGCGGTATATGAGTTCCCGCGGCATAATGCCACTGCTCCTCGGGGACACTCACCACCTTGTCACTCTTGAAAGAAAGCTTACGTCTCTTCCCCTGCCACAGTTCCCCGAGATAGACCCTGTTGCGTATTATCCCGCGTACGCGGGCGGGAGTAAGTCCGAATTTACGCGCGATATCGACAGGCGGAGTGCCGGATGAGGCGAGCAGAAATATCTTCTCCACCGTGCCGCCGTCAACGTTCGGCACGAGCACTCCGTCACAGACACAATAGCCGAAAGGAGGTTTTGCGCCGGTATATTTGCCGCTGTCCATTCGCGAATAAAGCGCGGAACGAATCTTTGCCGAGATGTCGCGCGCGTAATACTCATGCAGCATATTAGCAATTGGAGTAAAAGCACCGGTATACGACGTGAGAGCCGTATCTATGCCTTCGCATACCGAGATAAAACGAACGCCGTACATTGGAAAAAATTCGTCGAGCATTGCGTTTGAGTCTCCCGAATTTCTCGCGAGACGCGAGAGGTCCTTTACTATCACGGTTTTTATCCTGCCAGCCGCGATATCCTCTCTCATACGCTCAAGAGCGGGACGATGCAGATTTGTACCCGAGTAGCCGTCATCGGTATATTCCTTTAAATCATAAAAGCCTTTCTTCTCCGCATAGTCGGTGAGCAGAGCACGCTGACTTTGCACGGAGTTGCTCTCTCTGCCGTTTTCGTCCTCCTTTGATAAGCGGATATAAAGTGCGGTCATGAGTATCTTCTCACGATAAGCGAGACGAGTATACCGTACAGGTCAAGATCTCCGTAGCGCACGTCTGTATGTATTTCATCCATATATATCACCCATGAATATATATGAGGTGTGCGCAAGAAAAATGAAAAAGAGCGCAAAAGAACGAAAAAACGGCGTTGCCGCCGTTTTTTCATGGTTTACTTATAAATTAATTATTTGCCGAAGCAGGTCTTCTTGACGACTACTGCTGCTCCGAGAGCCGCAACAGAAGCAAGGACAATCATAACAATCGGGTCGCCGGTAGGAACACGCTTTCCGGGGCCAACGCCGGGTTTTGTGCTGCTGGGATCTACAATGCCTGTACCGCTCGGGTCAGGAGTGCCAGTACCGGTGGGAACAGGATTGGGGTTGCTCGGGTCGGGGATGACAGTATCAACAGCCTTTATAAGCTTGCCGAGCTCGATGGAGTCAAAGTAGTTGGACTCCCAAGGACCGCCGAAGCAAGCGGAGCTGTTCATCATGCAGTACGACTCTACGTACTTGCCGTTGTCATAAAGCTCGGTCATGCTGTGGAGCATGAACGTAAGAC
>CAKSEI010000257.1 GCA_934446285.1 uncultured Eubacteriales bacterium
GCCGAGGCTCATGACCAGCGTGAGCAAAAGTGCAAGACTTCTTTTCATTGTGCTTTCCTCCATAATGTATCGTTTGCATTTCTCCGCCGGATACCCCGTCGGAGCCGATGATCGCGGAAAACGGCATTTTCCGCCATACCGCATTTTGAGTATAGCACAGCCGCGGAGGAAAAGAATTTCCGGTTGAGTAAAAATTGTACCGATTAAACACTTTCATTCTGGTCAAAATAGCGCGCCATCAGATTTTCAAACGTCAAAATGACATACCCGAAGAAGGGATTCGGCAGGCTGCCCGCCAGTGTCTGCTTTGCTCCGTCGATCACAAATACCAAGTCGGAGAGCTGGGCGAGCGTGGAGTCGCCGCGTCTGGTAAAGGTCACGATTTTATGCCCATGCTGTTTGGCATGGCGCACATCGTTGAGCACCGGCTCCGTTTCCCCACTCTGGCTGATAGCAAACATGACAGCCGCCTCGTCGCGCATTGTGCCGTGGCGGGCCTCCTGAAAAACCATATAGTCATAAAAGTGCACATTGTTAAACGCCTTAAAGCCACAGATTGCCAGTCGGTGCATGATATATGTCCCAACAATATTGGAAAAGCCCTCGCCGGTCGTGAACACTTTTCCGCTGCGGCGCTCCATAAGTAATGCACAGAAGCGGGTGATCAAGGTATCATCATAATTATCGATCAGACTTTTGAGGTCTTCGGGCTTTTTTCTTCAGATGAGGCTAATTGACGGCTGAGGTGATAATAGAGTTCACTGTAGCCGTCAAAGCCCAGACGCTTGCACATCTTTACGATGCTGGTCGTGGACAGAAAATTCTCGCTTGCGATCTGCTGGATGCCCACGCGCTTCTCCCCCCGCTCAATATGCGAGGCGATGCTGGTGATCACCTTACGTTCATCCTCTGAGAGCAGATTGGTCAGCAGGAAATAATTGTCTCCCATGACGTTTTCCTTTCCTTGGCAGGTTTTGTGCATAACATTAACAGCTATCTGTATTCTGGGAAATCTTTATTATTTTACTGTACCACATATGTGTAAAATCAGCTACGCAAATTATGTAAAAATTTGGGCTTGAGCCTGCTTGGAAACGATGCCGATTGCCTTTGTCTGGTCAATCCATATCTTTGGTGTCAACGTAAATGAGGCATTCTTCTTTCTCTTCGAAAGTTCTGCATAACCGACCTCACTATAATTCGGATTGTTCTCCTGTTCCCAGAGGTTTAAGAATGCTAAAGTATTTCCATTTCTCAGCCAACTCTGTATCACATATCCTGGAGCATCCTCGCTGTGAGCTCGGGCAATCTCGGTCAGAGAGATATAGCTCTCATCTTGCTTTTTGCCCTGTAATTCCGAGCTTTTCCTCCGCTCTGCCCGTTTCAACACCTCTTGCTTACTTCTTCCATAACCGGCAAGATTCGAAAGCATATATTCGGCAATATCGTTTTCCCGCGCAATTCGCAATATGACTCGATCCCGTTCCTCGCAGGTAAGGTTGTCTTCAGCTACAAGGTATTCCAGCATAACTCCAATTCCGTACATATCTACCAGATTCAGTTTCTTTGCCACACAATCACCTCGCAAGGTCATTGTAGCATAACTTTCAGAGTTGTAAAAGACAAATTAAATCTGAACCACAGCAGGAGACACATAACGCGTATCTTTCCTCGGT
>CAKSEI010000258.1 GCA_934446285.1 uncultured Eubacteriales bacterium
CGTCAGGCCGTCAGGCAGAGTGCCGGTCTCGATGCTCCAAGCGATGGGGTTGGTGCCGGTGGCAGCCAAGGTCTGGCTGTACGCCTCGCCCACCTTGCCGTCCGGCAGGGTAACGGTGGTGATGGTGGGCTTGGTGGGAACATAGGTGCCCTCGGTGGCATCGAAGGTGTAGGTCAGGATGACAGAATCCGTATAGCCGGTAACGGCAGTCACGAGCTTGGCATCCTTACCTTCGATCTTATTGTAGGTAGAATCTGCCGTGAACACGTTGCTGTTCTTGGCTTCCAGCGTGATCTTCACGGTGTAGGCCGTACCGGGCTGGAACTTGTCACCGATGGCAAGGGTGGCGCCGTCCGCTGCCGTCCACTCGGTGTTCGCCACGGTGTAGGTGGTGTCACCGGTGGTGGCCTTAGCCGCAGCAGCGTCCTTGACGGGCTTGGCAACGGTCAGCTTGGCAACATCGATCTTCACCAGCGCGGGGATCGTGCCGGTATTCATCGTCTTGCCGCAGTCAACGCACTCGGTGTGCCATGCGCCCGGTGTGCCGATACCAGCGGGGGGATCGGTGATCATGTTGCTCTCCACATGGGTGTCTACGATCTTATGGCCGCAGACAGAGCACTCCTTGTAGTGCATGGAGGTATCAGCCGGGTCAGGTGTCCAGTTGCCGAAGGTGTGGGGTTTAAACTGCATATCACCGCATGTGCAGCTTTGGTAATGCTCGCTGTCGTCCCACGGTGTCCATTCGCCGAAGGTATGCTCATGAACTACATCCGTGCCGATATTGTAGACCGCCTTGGGGTTGGAGAGAACGGTCAGATCGGTGGTGCCGTTTGCAAGCAGCTTATCCTTGGGGATGGTAACGGTGATGGCAGCAGCAGAGGTCGCCGTGGGCGTACCGCTGATGGTAACGGTCAGACCGTTTTCCAGACTGTTCAGCTCCTTGACCTTGGCGGTCAGACCTACGGGCAGGTTGAACCAATCGGAAACATCATCACCCACTGCAACGTCCTTAAACTTCTCGCCGTCCAGAGTGATGGTTACATCGGTAGCGGTGATAGCCTCATTGACCTTGCCGCTGATCGTTGCATTGGAAATATTTGCCCAATACTCGCGGGTATAGGTATAGGTAACCTCATCGGATTCCCATGCTCCGCCGCCCTCTTTATACACGATGGCTTTCGCACTAAATGTGGTCGTTCCGCAGAAGGTATCCGGAAGCCCGGTTTCCAGCATCGGGCCGGGTTCATCGCCGCCTGACAGATATCCATCATGTTGCTTTACAGAATAATCGATCTCTGCATTATAAACATCCTGAATCGTAACGATGATCGGGAGACTGCCGCTATAGCTACAGCTCTTAGGCGTTACGGTCGGCGCGTCCAGTTCCTCGATCATCTTGTAGGTGGCTTCGCAAAGCTCGCCCCATGTATCCTCGTTGCCGCCTTCACCCTCCAAGATCGTGCGTGCCATGATCTTGGTAGTTCCGGTCAGCGTTACATCTGTGCTTCCGGGGCATTCTTCAACATCGCTCGGATTGGCATCCTTGGGGTCAACCCCATTGGTTGTATACCGCATCTCATAGGGGCTGACAGAACCATCGTTGAGGGTGCTGGGATAGCCCACATTCACCGTCAGCTCACCGATG
>CAKSEI010000259.1 GCA_934446285.1 uncultured Eubacteriales bacterium
ACCCACTGTATGTGTCGCTGTATGAGACATATCTGCAAACGCAGGAGGCGTATACCTTCTACTACCCGCCGCAGATGGAGAATTATCTGGATCTGGAGACGCGGTTTGAGAATCTGGTACGGCTGAAGCTGACGGCAGGGCGGACACAGTATCTGGAGGGCGGCAATATGCTGGACGCCCTGATCTGGGAGACTTTAGAGAGTTTTAAGCTGGATTACGGCACGTGAAAGAGGAAGGCACATGCGATCGATTCGGAATGCGATTCAAAATTCGTATGCAGCCAGCCGCAGTATGGCTGTGCGGCTGGTGCTGTATTGGTTCATAATGGCGCTGCTGCTGGTGGCGGCCATCCTGTCTATCCTGATGGCCACGGGCGTGCTGTCCCATCCTGCCCGGCAGTTGGCCGGCGCTCTCGACATTCAGCAGAGAAATACATACGCGGCGCTGGATGCGCAGATGGATGATCTGACAGCGCACGGCGTGGCGCTGTCGGAAAAGCTGGGACGGGAGCTGGACGCCTTTCTTGCAGCCAAGGGCATTCCCTTTGACGCGCTCAACGACGATCCGGGCACTATTGCGGAGCTGGAAAAGCGCCTGTATGCGCCGCTGAGCAGTACGCTGAGCGCCACCTCATGCAGCGGGATCTTCTTCTGCCTGAACGTCACCGCCAACACGTCGCTGCCCGATGCGGGCGCTCTCAGAGCGGGGCTGTATCTGCGCTATAGCGGGCTCCAGCCCACGGTGGCCTCGGAGCAGGATGTGATTTGCTTCCGCGGCGCGGCGGAAGCATCGCGGGGACTGCAGCTTCAGATGCACAACCGCTGGAATCCGGAGCTGAACACCGCGCTGATCCCCGGCAGCGAGCGACTCCTCAGCAGTCAGGCCTCTCGCCCGGCGGAGGGCAGTCTGTGGGCAAAGCGTACAGAACTGCTGGATACATGGGAATATGTGACGCTTCTGTGCGTGCCGATCCTGGATGGCAGCGGCACCGTGCGGGGATTTTGCGGCATGGAGATCAGCGACCTCTATTTCAGCCTTTCCCACGATACCGTGTCCAGCACCTATGGCAATATGCTGACCCTGCTGGCGCCCATCGACGGCAACAAGCTCGATCTGTCGGGGGCTATGCTGGGCGCTACCAATGACTCGCGCCTGACGGCCGAGGGTACGCTGCATATCAAGCCGGGGAAATACTATACCGTCTACGCCGATGGCAAGGAGTCCTATCTGGGGCGGCACCGGCTGCTGGACGCCGTCACCTCGGACGGCGTTCCGCTTGCTGTGGTGACGCTTGTGACAGCCAACGCCTTCCGCAGCTATGAACGCAACTCGCGGATCGCATGGTTTTTGGGATCGGTATTCTTTTTGCTGGCAATGCTGGTTGCCGCAACCGTGCTGTCCCGCCGCTTCGTCAAGCCCATCAACGAGAGCCTTGCGGCGGTCAAAGGCGGCACAACGGAGGTGGTGGCCTCCGGTATTTCGGAGATCGACGAGCTGCTGACCATGATCCGCACCCGGCCGGCGGGCGCGCTGCCGCCCGATGTGGAGGCGCGGCTGTGCGGCTTTGCGGAGAGGGCGGGTACGCTGACCGGCATGGAACGTACCATCCTGCAATACTATATGGACGGCTATACCGTCAAGGATA
>CAKSEI010000260.1 GCA_934446285.1 uncultured Eubacteriales bacterium
TCCGTATACTTCTCCATAGAAGTAATCAGCGTTTTTAGTTTTAGGGTCAAGCACGAGTTCTACTTCTATCAAGATACGAGGCAAGGTTTTAACGCTTGGATTGGCTTCAAATGCTTTAACTATTTGGGCATTGAATAAATCTCTCAACACAGATTTGTCAGCAAGACGATATTGCTGATTTAATACCGTTTTGATAGCGTCCAGTATAATGCTTTTCCCTGCCTCGTTCTCGCCAACAAGAATATTCATGTGTTCATTAAATTCTACATCCAAGGTTTGAAACTTCTTAAAACCTTCAATATGCAAAGATTTAATATAATTCACTCAATCACCGCCTCAAAAACAGCTACTTATTGTCTGTAGATTTATTGTATTCAACATTGCATCATATAAAAAGGAGGATTGCAAGTATGGATATTGTAAGAGTTTTTGGAACAAATGTGAAGCGCTATCGACAGGCATTAGGCATATCACAAGAAGCCTTTGCCGAGAAGTGCGGGCTTCATAGAACATATATCAGTGCAATCGAGTGCTATCGCAGAAGTATTTCGCTTGAAAATATTCAGCGCATTTCTGATGCACTTGAAATTGAAACTTACAAATTGTTCATAGAAGAGGGAACATAAAATGGATGAATTGGAATTTGTCAAAAAAGAATTGGAAAAGCACCGAGGAAAAGGAAACACTATTTCGGCGGGCGAAATTGCAGGAATGCTTGGATACCCAGTTGAAGGCTCCCATGTAAAAGGACGAAATTTAGTTAAATGTTGCGCAAAGAAATACAGGATTCCTGTGGGCGGTAATGCTTCTGGCTATTATATAATTACAACTCAAGAAGAATTAGACGAATATAAATCAAATCTTCGTTCCAGAGCTCAAAAAACATTGGAACGCGGCGAGTTGATGGAAAAGTTTTTTGAGGAGTGGACCGAATGAAATACACACTGAAAAATGAAAACATAGAAAGCTACAACGAAAGTGATACTTTCAGCTTTCCGAAATACACTTCTCAGTTAATCAACTGGGCAAATCAAAATGCACAGGGCACTCGTCCTGTTGTTGTCGGTCAGATGTCCGAGTTGTTTCCGGAGTTTATGGATTCCGGAGAAGAAATCACTATTGAGAACTGGCGCGATTGGTATGTAGAAAGATATCCCGATGCTTTTGACAAAGCAACTGATAAGATTTATGCACAGGTGCAGAATCTCCGTGATGCTATTCCGCTTATTGATCGTGAAATGGTTAAACATTGGGTAGAAGATCTCGTTATTTCTAAGACCTTCAACGGTATGTATGTTCAGAAAGCGATCTTGGCTTCTCTTGCTGAACGCAGAGGAACAAGTTATCGTCTTGCCACTCCCGAAGAAGAGTCTGTTGGCATTGACGGATATGTTGGCGATGTTCCGTATTCTGTGAAACCCGATACATATAAAACGATGGGACGGTTGTCCGAAACGATCGCTGTAAAAATGATCTATTACACCAAAACAAAGACTGGCTTAACCATTGAAATTGAAGACTAAAACTTAGGGCGGAGGCGAAAACCTCCGCCCATTTTCAATTAGGAAATGAATTTAGGAATTTTTTTTGATAGGTATAATCAAACGATGTATCAACATCTACGA
>CAKSEI010000261.1 GCA_934446285.1 uncultured Eubacteriales bacterium
GTATGCCGCCGCATCGATTTTCACATACGGATCATAAGCCAAAACTTTTACATCGAATCCGCTGAGCATTTTCCGCAGCTGCTTTGAAATGTTGCCAAAGCCGATCAGTCCAATTGTTTTACCTGCAAGTTCGTTTCCCATGCCGCCTGCGTTCCACCCATGGGGACCGCCGGCATAGTCGCGTGTAAATCCGCGACCCAAATTCATAATGTGGAGCATTGCGATCTCTGCAACGGCCGCAGCATTCGCACCTGGGATATTGCCCACCAATACGCCATGCTCTGTTGCGCAGGGAACATCGATGCTATCAAAACCAGTACCAAAACGCAGCAAAAATTTTGTCTTTTTGCAAACCGCAGGGATCGTCCGCCTATTCCAGTTTTCCAAACCGCAGATCACTGCGTCGCAGCCAGATGCCAAATGAATGATCCTATCTTCATCATCGTTTGCCACCAGCTCCATATGATATTCAATCTCCGCTTCTGTCAGCATATTGGTGAGTACGCTAAGGTCCTCGCCATTGGGGTCAAAATTTATCCAGATCTTAGGCGTCATTTTGTGTTTCTCCTAATCACGCATACATTCGGATTGTCTTGCCGCCTCATTTCTGAGAACGTAACGCGGCAAATTACTTGGCTTCAGCGGAAGGTACGACCTCCGTCAACGGTAAGTACAGTCCCTTGAATATACGATGCTGCATCGCTGCAAAGGAACACGCCGACCGGGCCCATTTCGTCGGGATCTCCCCAGCGCTTCATAGGGACCTGCGCTGCCAGAGTCTTTTCTGTTGCCGGATTTCTCTTACAGGCTGCAAGATTTGCATCTGAAAGGAAATATCCCGGAGCAATACCATTCACACGAATACCATAGTCAGTCCAATTCTGTGCCATTGCGCGGGTCAGCGCTTTCATCCCCTCCTTTGAGGCTTCATATGCGCCGGGATCCAGTAGCCCATGGAAAACCTGCCCGGCAATAGAACACATATTTACGATCGCGCCGCCATATCCCTGTCTGATCATCTGCCTGACCACGATCTGGCTAACAATCAGCGTCCCTACAAGGTTGATGTCGATAACACGCTGATAATCAGAGACCGGAATTTCATGCAGCGGGATATGCTGTGCATTTGCTGCGGCATTGTTGATCAAGAAGTCGACCTTTCCAAGCTGTGCGACACATTTGTCAACAGCGACCTGAACCGCGTCAGCATCCCGAATATCCGCAATATGATAGATGCAGCGAACACCATAGCCTTCCATTTCTCTGCAAGTATCCATCAGCTTTTCCTCGCTCCGGGAAATAATGCAGAGATCAGCCCCAGCCTTTGCAAAGGCCCGCGCAAAGGCACGGCCAAGCCCCTGAGAGCCTCCGGTGATGAATGCAACTTTTCCGCTGACATCAAAACACTTCAACATAAATGCTCCTCCATTTAAATTCGACTATTCCATGGATCAGCCCTTCACAGATCCGGATGTCAAGCCGCCGATGACGTATTTGGAACAAATCATATAAATCGCGATGATCGGTATGCAGGTGATCACACCGCCGGCCATGATCTCGTTCCATGGGTAAACGTCTCCTTTGATAAGGCCTGAAAGGATCAGGGGGAAGGTCTTGTAC
>CAKSEI010000262.1 GCA_934446285.1 uncultured Eubacteriales bacterium
GCCTTTGCGCACGCGACCGTAGCCCCGCCCGTGTAGGCGAAGAGATTTAAAACCTTAATCGGTCTTTTTGCATGTTTAATGAGAGAGTAAGCCCATTCCCAGTTAACAGCCTGCTCCGGAAAAAGTCCTGTATGCTTAAATCCCATCGGTTTTATAAGAAAACGTAAACCGAGGGAGTCATAATTTACCGTCCATTGTTCGGGCAGGTTCTTCTCCGTCCATTTTCCACCGCCGCTGCGCGAGCGCTCGTATGAAGCATCGGCTTTTTTCCAAAGGGTCGAGGGGTCAGGATTTTTCCATATTACCTGCGGGTCGGGACGAATGAGCGTGTAAGCGCCCCATTTCTCAAGCCTCTTACCCTCGTCCGTATCTATAAGTTCGTAGTCATGCCAGTTTTCGGCGATATACATCAGTTGCTCTCCTCTCTGATTTCCGAGAAGAGATTTATCTGTGATGCGGCAGACTGCCTTTCTTCACGCTTAAAGCCGAGATGCTCATATGCCGCAGGTGTGACACATCTGCCACGCGGCGTGCGCGAGAGAAATCCGAGCTGTATAAGATACGGCTCGTATACGTCCTCTATCGTTACAGCCTCCTCGCCCACCGTTGCCGCGAGTGTTTCAAGACCGACAGGCCCTCCGCCGTAGTTTTTGACAATAGCTGTGAGCATTCTCCTGTCTACGTTATCAAGTCCGAGTGCGTCTATCTCAAGCTTCGAGAGCGCATAAGAAGCTATTTCCGCGCTGATTTTGCCGTTCCCTACGACCTGTGCATAGTCGCGTACACGGCGCAGCAGCCTGTTTGCGATACGCGGAGTGCCGCGCGAACGGCGTGAAATCTCCGCAGCGCCCTTCTCGTCTATCGAAATCCCGAGAATATGCGCGCTGCGCATTACTATCGCCTTTAACTCCTCGGGGGTGTAAAGCTCAAGCTTGAGTATAACGCCGAAACGGTCACGCAGAGGCGTTGACAGCTGTCCCGCGCGTGTCGTAGCACCTATAAGCGTGAAGTGCGGCAGGGTCAGCCGTATGCTGCGCGCCGACGGACCTTTACCGACTATAATGTCAACCTCGTAGTCCTCCATCGCGGGATAGAGTATCTCCTCTACCGTACGCGGCAGACGGTGTATCTCATCGATGAAAAGAATATCCTTGTCACCGAGATTTGTAAGCAGAGCTACTAAGTCTCCCTGCTTCTCTATCGCGGGACCGCTGGTTATGCGTATATTTACTCCCATCTCGTTTGCTATAATCCCCGAGAGTGTGGTTTTGCCTAAACCGGGAGGCCCGTAGAGCAGAACGTGGTCGAGCACGTCCGAGCGGATTTTCGCTGCGTCTATACAGACCTTGAGATTTTCCTTGACCTTTGTCTGCCCCTCGTATTCGTCAAGCGTTTTCGGGCGCAGTGAAACATCCTGTACATCGTCGGAGGACAGCTCCGTCGAGACAAGTCTGTTTTCAAAGTCGTATTCACTGTCAAAGTATTCTTCCATAATTCACCTTAAAAAAGCTTTTTAAGCGCCGCACGGATTATATCGTCTATCTCCATACCCGTGCAGTCAATGTCGGAGAGCGCGCGAGCAGCCTCCTGACGCGAATAGCCGAGAACGATAAGGG
>CAKSEI010000263.1 GCA_934446285.1 uncultured Eubacteriales bacterium
TTTTCCAACATTATGAAAATTTGGGGGAAAGAGCATGGAGACGACAACAAATTACAAACTTCCGCAATGGGTCAAGGCGGACCAGATCAAGATGGATGACTTCAACGACGCGTTCGGCAAGATCGACGCGCAGATGAAGAAAAACGCCGACAAGGCCAACGCAGCGGCGAGCGCGGAGAGCGTGGGCACGCAGATCACGGCGGTGCAGGAACAAATCGTGGCGGTGGAGCAGGAGATCAAGCTCGTGTCGCTCGGAGAGCCGCGCACGACGACGGCGGCGAACGGCAGCATCGTCTACGACCTGTCAGCGCTGAACATGGCGGACTACCGCGCATTTCTGGTGTTTGCGACGGTGGACGCGGCGGGCACGGGCGTGAGCGACAAGGGCAGGGTGGAACTGCTGTGCGACAGCAAGAGCATCGGACTGCTGGCCGACGCGATGGGCGGCCACGCGGCGACCGTCGCGTGGATTTTTCCCGCGATGTACGGTGTGGCGGCGGGCTACCACACGCCGACGCAGAACCGAAACGACAGCTTTGATGGACTTAGCGGCTCGATTTTGAACGGCAGCGCAAGCTGGAACGCCATGCAGAGCATGACCTTCAAGTTTACGGGTTTGAAAGGCGCAAGCTGTGTGCTGTATGGATTGAAAGCGTGAAAATGAGCAAAAAAAAGAAGACCCCCGAGGGGGTCTTCTTTTTTGACTAATCAGAGATTAGACAGTGGGGGCATTGGTAACAGCGATGCGGTAGTAAGCAACCGTCTTGTTGTCCCAAGCAACAACCTTAACGAGCAGGTCGCCAGCGAGGTTGGCATCAGCAGCAACCTTGGAGCTTTCGACATCCTGAGTGTTGTACACACCCGCGATGGTCTGGTTCTCGTTGGCCTTAGCTTCCTTGTTGAGGAGCGTGACCAGATCGCCAGCGCTGACGGTGGCGTTCTTCAGATTGACAGTAATTGTACCGGCGATGCCAGTAGCAGGAGCGTCGTTCTCAACCTTAGCAGACTGATCCTGGTTGGTGAAGAAGTAGGAATCCTTAGCAACCAGCTTAGCGTCGGCATAGGCAGCCTGATTTGCGGTGGTATAAGTGATATCACCGGTAACAACGCCGGAGTAGCTAATCTCGGCATAAGCGACCTTGGTGCCCTTGTCGGCGTCCATGGTAACTTCCTTGCCGTCCTTGTCGAAGTACTTAACACCAGACATCAGGTCAGTGGAACCAACAGTACCATTGGAGTTGTACTTCTCCATGACAGCCGCGGAAATTTTTTCGTACTCCTTAAGGTCGACCTTAATGGTAGCAAACTGATGACCATAGTACTCGCCGAGTTCTTCGTCGTTCACGAGAGCCTTGATGAGAAGATCGTAAACAACAAGTGCATCGTGCGTGTCACCGACCTTGCTGTCGTCGTACTGGACGAAGATAAGGCTCTTTTCAGCCAGCTCCTTGGCAGTCCACTCTTCATCAATCTTGCCCTTGGTAATGGTGCCTTCGTACTTGGCAACCAGAGCATCATCAAGATCGAACCAAGTGCTGTTCACCTTAACGCGCTTACCATCCGTGGTAAGCTGGTCAATGGTATAAGCATTGTACTTGGCAATTGCGGTCCAGACG
>CAKSEI010000264.1 GCA_934446285.1 uncultured Eubacteriales bacterium
GAGAGCGGCGAGATATTGCTCTGCGGCAGGAGCATTTTTGAGTACGACTATGCGGAGTATGTAAAACTGTTTTCCGCAGTATTTCAAAATATTGTTCTTTATCCCATATCTGTAAGAGATAATGTAGTCCTTGAAAAATCATTCGATAAAAGTAAATATAATGACGTACTGAAAGAGAGCGGACTTGAAAAAACATTGGCGGGATTTCCGCACGGTGACAATACCGTTGTTTCTGACAGCTCCGATCCGCAAGGGATAGAGCCGTCCGGAGGCGAACAACAGCGTATAGTCCTCGCACGTGCACTTTATCGCGGAGGCGAAATATACATCCTCGATGAGCCGACCTCCGCGCTTGACCCGAATACCGAGTACAAAATGTATAAACAGTTTCACGATGTCATCAGGGACAAGACCGCACTGCTTATTACCCACCGTCTATCCGCCGTGCAGTTAGCCGATAAGGTTGCGGTGTTTGCGAACGGGCACGTCGAGGAGTACGGCACGCACGCGGAGCTTTACGCGCGCGGTGGAAAGTACAGGGAAATGTTCGACAAGCAGTCGGAGTTTTATGTGAACGCAAACACTTGAATAATTTAGATAATCCTGATATAGTTGATGTCTGGGATTTAAAGTACAGCAGCTTTGATTATAAAAATTACAAATTAATATGTCAATGGTCTTGCTATGAAGAAGATAAGCGATATTAGGAAAACATTTTCATCGGTCATATACATACTCGGACGGATAGCGAAGTGCGACTGCGTTTATGTCGTGCTGAGAATTGCGGGCAGCGTTATCGATGCGCTGCTCGGCATTCCCCTGCTTATTCTGCCGGGTGTTCTCATAGATACTCTAACGCAGGGCGGAGGTATGGCGAAAACCGCTACGGTTGTTGCACTTATTGTATTGATACCGCTCGCGAGATATCTTATAAAATCGGCTTTCAATGCCGAAACTGAGCGGAGATTTTATCGGATACGCACCGACCTTACCGTTGATTTGTACCGAAATATTGCTACTATGGATTTTGACTTGTTTGAAAACCCCGACGTAGAGCAGCGCCGAAACAGGAGCGCCGGTACAGTCATGAGCGCTGCCGACACAATGGGCATAGCCGAAAGCTTTGTCTCTGCGCTCGTTCAGGCAATTCTTATCGCGGCTATCATTACGAGTACGGATATTATTATTGTAGTGACGGCGCTCGCGGTGATAGTCATAAATATGCTCATCTCACGCTGGACGAGCGACAGATGGTATGAATACAGCAGGGAACGCGACAAAAATTATGTTCGCGCCCGCAAGCTCGAGGATGTACTCTCTTCCGATGACTATGCCCGCGACCTGCGCGTGTGCAGGTGCGAAATGCTTTTTGCCGATAAATACAAAGCGGAAAAAGCAGAGCTTGATAAAGCGGAGCTTAATTACGACAGGGGCGGATTTTTTCTCGGTCTTGCAGGTCAGGGCGCAAGCTTTTTGCAAAACGCCGTTACATATATTTTTGCGATATACAGAATACTGTATCTCGGATATTCTGTAGGTAGCCTTACGGTGTGTCTCAGCTCAATAACGCAATTTACCTCGGTGATAAACACTCTTGTGAATAC
>CAKSEI010000265.1 GCA_934446285.1 uncultured Eubacteriales bacterium
AGTCCTACTTGCCTTGGAATGAAGTATTCGCCCATTTCGCAGCAATCTTTGATGGTACGAGTCTGTTCCGTAGTCAGCGTACCGGCAATGACACATTTATTGTGCATCTTGTAGTTATCGGCATCTCTGTACAGATATGAGATCTTGGTGTTCATAGGTATCCCTCCCTTCTTTTGGGCAACGGCAAACATACTACACATCTGCCGCAAAGTCTACCGAAACATTTGCTGCCCCTGCGTCTGCTCCGGAAAGGGCGGCTCCAAGCGGCGCAGCAGGCCGAACTCTGTTTTTGTCACGCAGTCGTTTTCCATGCAGTCCTGACCGTATTTCTCAAAATCCATGTAGCCGTCCAGCTCATAGATGGCCTCATCATCCAGCCCCAGCGTTTCCTGCAAGCGCTGCTGGCCGTAGCCGTAGGTGTCTACGATGCGCTGGTAGTTATCCAGATCTTGCAGGAGCTCTAAAGCCCGATGCAGGGTTTCCGGCTTTTCTGCCTCCAGCACGGCGGCGTAGGTCAGAAGCATCCCGTCCTGCTGCCAGATGTCCTCCAAGGCTTCGGCAAAATCGTTGTAATCCTCCACGGCGGGACAATCCGTATCGCAAATCAGTTCCCCGATGTAAGGCACCCTGAAGCGAATATCACAGAGCAGGGCGTCCGCGAAAACGTCGATATCGAGGTAATTCTTCACCGCATCGAGGTATTCCTCGTCAGCGGGGAGGACGAGGGTGTAGTCCGGCTTTCCATCGACACGCAGCGTCATGCGGAGCATTTCATCCCTGCTCTCATCCCGCCAAGGCTCTGCCGGTGAAAGATAGCTGCGGTCAATTGCCATATCCGGCGTCAGCAAGCTGCGGGCGTTGGGGACAAAGGCACTGTATCGGGCGTAATTATACCCCTGCGGGTCAACAAGGAAACCGTCCGTTCCCTCTGCATCGAGGATGAGCAGACAGTGCCTGGCATCATCATCGTGCCGGACAGCGTTTTTATTCTCTGCGATGAAATCATAGTCAGCCAGCAGTGCGCGGCTGAACTGCTGGAACCGCTGGCTTGGCAGCTCTATGACCTTATCCACGGCACAGGACTCCCCCTCGTACTCGGACTGTTTCCGCCTGAGTTCTGCTTGAATAATCACCTCATCCCTCCCATCTCCATGCGGCTGTTCTGGCTTCCGTTCATCACTTCCTCCATGCTGTAATATCCCTTATAGGCGATGTAACCCCGGTCAGTGAACATCCCGTCCTCCGCGTTCATGCGCTCCATGCCGTACTTTTCATAGTCATAAAAAGCATCGAGATTTTCGTCATACTCGAAGCGGCCGGACTGCCGGATCATGTACTTGCCGTACTCGGCGGGAGAGTGCGCACCGGGGGCGAAGTCAAAGAGGTCAAGGCTTTCCGCAAGGTTTTTGATCTGTGCCGCGGACTTTGGCTCTGCCAGCATGACCACGGCGCCCAGCTTTTCCATATCCGCTTTTGATAACCTATCCGTTGCCTCTGCCAGTTCGTTGAGGTCGGAAAGGGTTTCGTACTCCATATCCAACAGGACATCCACCTCATTGGGGAGCTGGCTGTCCTCCAGCCGCAGGCGGACATC
>CAKSEI010000266.1 GCA_934446285.1 uncultured Eubacteriales bacterium
GTGCCACAGCGTCTGCACCGTATTGCAGCCGTCCACCATGGCGGCCTCCTCCATCTCCTTGGGAATGCTCTTAAAATACCCACGCGTCATCCAGGTGACCAGCGGCATACAGATCACAAGATGCGCCATGGCCAGACCGAAACGGGTATCGATCAGTCCCATGCGGTTTTCCATATAGTACATGGGGATCATCAGCACCGTCAGCGGCAGCATCTGGCTGATCAGCATGAACAGCGACAGTCCCTTGTTGCCGCGGAAGCGGAAACGCGCAAAGGCATAGCCCGCGCTTCCGCCCAGGAGCAGAGAGGCCAGTGCGGCCATCAATCCCGTAAGGAAGCTGTTAAGAAACGCCTTGGGAATGTCGCTCTGGGTCAGTACCGTGATGTAATTTTGCAGGGTAGGTGCCTTGGGAATCCAGCGGGGCGGCTTGGCGAAGATCTCGACGGAGGGCTTGATAGACGTACTGATGATCCACGCCAGCGGCATAATGACCAGAAGCACCGCCAGCACCAAAACCAGATAGCCAATCAGATCGCCCAGGGCGCGTTTGGCATGTTTTGCATTCATGGTCAGTCCTCCTTGATGACAAATTTCACGTACAGGCCGGCAAACACCATGGTGATGATCAGCTGCATCACCGCGCTTGCGGAGGCCGAATTGATGTTGAGTACCTTGAACTGGTTGTACACCAGGAGGGACAGGGTTGTGGTGTTATGGCCACCGGACGTCATGATCCAGATCAGCGAGAATTCGTTGATGGCCCAGACCAGCGTCATCAGAATGCAGATGAAGCTGACGTCCTTCAATAGCGGAAGGGTGATGTGCAGCATCTTGTGATGCCAGTTCGCGCCGTCCAGCTCCGCGCTTTCATACAGATCCGTAGGAAGCTGCTGCAAACCCGCCGTCATCATCAGCATTACGTAAGGCGCGCAGGCCCACACCTGCACAATAATGACCGACAGCATGGCATAACTCTGGCTGGTGAGCCAGGGGATCTCCTTTTGGATCAGCCCCAGGCTGAGAAGAATGTGGTTAATCATTCCGCCGTCCGTGGTGAACAGCCATTTCCAGGCGGTGGCTTTCACAACGCCCGGAATAATCCACGCGATGAAAATGGCGCCCCGCCAGAATCCCTTCAATCGAATAGAGCGGCGGTTGATCAGCAGCGCCAGGCCGAAACCAATGAGGAAGGAAAAGATAACCGTAGCCAGCGTCCAGTTCAGCGTGTTGACGATTGCTTTGGGGAACTGCGGGTTTTTGAACAGCTTGGTATAGTTGGTCAAGCCTGCGAATCCGCTCATGTTCATAGCGTCCTCGCTGAAGCTCATGGACACGATGTACACCAGCGGATAAATGATCAGCAATGCTGTCACGAGCACGCCCGGTAGCAGAAACGGGATCGCGCGTTTTTCATCCCTTGTCAGAAGTGAGTGTTTCATTGCGAACTCCTTTCGGGTTCCCGCTTTGCATGCCGGGACAGTACAAAGCGTTCGAGGTATTTGCCGCGCCGCCCTGTCCGGGCTGCGGCGCGCAGAGAATACTCCCCGGGGAAGGCTGTGC
>CAKSEI010000267.1 GCA_934446285.1 uncultured Eubacteriales bacterium
GGCCTGTCTGAAGATGCAGAGCGGATGGAGAAGTGGAAAGCGACGATGGCCAGTCTGATAGCCTTCACAAAGGATGAAGACGGTGATAGCCCAAGTTTAGGTCAGTTCACACAGCAGTCTATGGCGCCGCACACAGAACAGCTTCGCATGTTCGCGGCGATCTTTGCGGGCGAAACGGGACTGACACTTGATGACCTGGGGTTTGCAACAGAGAATCCTTCAAGTGCGGAAGCTATAAAGGCATCTCACGAAAATCTGCGTCTGGCGGCGAGAAAAGCGCAGCGAACATTCGGAAGCGGATTTTTGAATGCGGGATATCTTGCAGCGTGTTTGAGGGATGATTTTTCGTATCTGCGCAGGCAGGTATATTTGACGACTCCTGTGTGGGAACCTGTGTTTGAACCAGATTCAGCGATGCTGTCATCTATTGGAGACGGAGCAATAAAAATCAATCAGGCAGTTCCCGGTTATTTTGGGAAAAGAAATCTGCGAACACTTACGGGAATAGAGAGTGATGATAATGACTAAGGATATCGCACTAGAATTGATAGCAACGATTTCTGAAGAGTTTCAGAGAAAAATGGCCGTAAATTCAAAGATTAAATCACTTGGTGCGAAAATCCAAAATCAGATAGCAACCTACCGAGATGCACAGGAATATGCCATCAAGGTCAGTGAGCTTATGTCAGAGACTTTGCTTTCCAATTTGTCTGCGGATATACTACCAGACGGGAAACTGTATTACAATATTGCACAGCGTGTAATGCAGGAAGCCTTGGGGCAGAACGGGATATACGGTGAAATCGGCAGTTATTGCTCTGAGGTGCAGCAGATCCTCAATAAGGAATCAGAAATTGGGATCAAAGCTATGCCTCCGGAGTTGAAACAGGATCGGGTTGATGGCATTGTGGATATCGTTTCAGGAAAAGATAATTTTGACGAAATCAAGTACATGCTGAAAGAGCCACTGGTCAACTTTGGACAGTCTATAGTGGATGAAGCGGTGCGCTCTAATGCGGACTTTCAATATAAAGCAGGGTTATCTCCTAAAATCATCAGACGATCGACGGGAAACTGCTGCGAATGGTGCGATAAGTTGGCTGGGACATACGAGTACTCTGACGTGCGGAAATCGGGAAATGATGTTTGGCGTAGGCATTCATATTGCAGATGTTTGGTGGATTATCATCCTGGAAACGGGAAAAAACAGAATGCACATACAAGGATCTGGGAGGATGAAACGGAACAGGAGAAGCGAAAGCTGATTGGGTTGGAGGAACCTTTAAAAAAGGATCCGCAGGAATTGATGGCACGATTGCCTGAATCAAAGAAAGTACATGCACTTGACAGCTATGAGGTTAATGGAACGAGGTACAAAGTAAATGGAAAGCATGTTCTTCTGGATCATTCAAAGGATGAAAAAACTATTGCGCAGATCGTTGCAGATCATTTAGATGAACCCGTGTATTTAGTTCCAAGAGTATTAAGCCCGAAAGGTATCAGTACTCCAGATTATTTGATTGGAAGAGAACGATA